>NZ_JACSWB010000217.1 GCF_016888135.1 Leptolyngbya sp. CCY15150 | reverse complement strand
AGCGCTCTTGGTCTTCAGGTGTCATAGCGAGTGATCCCTAGGGCTACCCTTCTATTCTCCCCCTTGGCACTGTTTTTGCAAAAGTGGGATGCTCCCATTAAAAGGGATGTTTGCTTAGAGTTTTTCTAACCTGTACCCCTGGCAACAGATTTCTGAACGTCTTTGCTTGAGGGATTTTAACGACTCCTCAGTTCGCGATTATTAACTCTTTGGTACCTTAGAATAAGTTCAAAAATAATATGTTTTCCATTGAGGTGTTGAGTGAATGATACGTTCAGGCTGGTTCAATATTTTTGCTTCACGGTAGATGTAAGTCAACAAACCTAGCACTACGTTCAGCAAGTTGCTTGAAGTTCCAATGAACATTCTGAACTGCTGCACTGTGAGAGGCGATCGCTCCATCGGTGGGTTTGAGGTGGAAGATTGACTGATGAGCCTCCTGAGCCATAGGCATCAGGCTTTGATCGTTCTTGGGTAGTGCCAGGCACTTGGATCTGCTGTGGGTTGTGTGTATTAGCCATCATCAGCGATCGCCCTAATGGTACGGATCGCCCCCCTGCCCAGGCACCCAAGCAAGTTTGTTAGACTGAGAGAACTTTGAAGTTTTCCAACAGATTGTGATGATCTACGGTGTATGGGCTTAACAGATTGGCGATTGACAGGCCCATGTGCTGTGGTTTTCACCCCTATGCACCGTCTCCGGTTAGTACTAAGGACGCATTATATGCCACCTACCCCCCTTCTGCTCTCTAAGGAACTGCCCAGCTTAGACTACTCCGCCCCCCGCGATCGCTTTGATGAAACATGGCGGGCACCCCTCTCCACCCTGCTTGGTCTAGGGCGCGCTGCCGGGGCCGACTTCGTTGAATTTTTCCTAGAGCGCGTCAACTACATTAGCTGCATGGCCGAAGATGACGCCATCACTAGCCTATCGCCCAGCCTGTCTACAGGCGCTGGCGTGCGGGTGTTTCGCGGCAAGGCCGATTGCTACGTCAGCACCAATGATCTGTCCTTTGCTGGGTTGAAGACGGCGTTGGAAAAGGGGTTGTCGATTCTGGGGCTGAATATGCCTGCCCCCAACTCCTTTGTGCCGGCAATTAACTTAGAACTGCTGCGGGACTATGCCACGGCGCGGCAGAAAGAGTCTTGGTTGACCGACTGTAGCTCCATGCGGGAGATGAGTGATGTGCTGCTGGCGGCCAACGCTACGTTACACACCACAGCCAAGCATGTGCAATCGCGCCGGGCAGTCTATTTCCGGGATTGGCAAGAGGTGTTGGTGGCGGCTAGTGATGGTGTTTTTGCGCGGGATATTCGCCTCAACCAATCCGTGGGCTATAGCCTGCTCTGTGCCGATGGTAGCGATCGCGCCTCCATTAGTAAGCGGGTGGGCAGCAGTGGCGATCCGGCCTTCCTGCGCACGTGGGACTACAGCACCGATGCGGCGGGCGTCTCAGAATCGGCGGGGCAAATGCTCTATGCCGACTATGTGGAATCGGGTACCTATCCAATCATCATGGCCAACCAGTTTGGCGGCGTGATTTTCCATGAAGCCTGTGGGCACCTGTTGGAAACCACCCAAATTGAGCGGAAAACCACGCCCTTTGCGGAGAAGAAGGGCGAAAAAATTGCCCATGAAAACCTGACGGCCTGGGATGAAGGATTGACCGACCAAGCCTTTGGCACCATTGATATGGACGATGAAGGGATGCCCGCTCAACGCACCCTGCTGATCGAAAATGGCATTCTCAAGAACTTCCTGTCTGACCGGGCTGGCAGCCTGCGCACCGGGCATCCCCGCACCGGCAGCGGTCGTCGCCAAAACTACACCTACGCCGCCGCTAGCCGCATGCGCAATACCTACATTGCACCGGGCGACTACTCCGTGGAAGATCTGTTCGCCTCAGTAGAGAAGGGGATTTACTGTAAGCAAATGGGCGGCGGCAGCGTGGGCCCCACCGGAGAATTCAACTTCGGGGTCTCGGAAGCCTATTTGATCGAAAACGGCAAAATCACCAAGCCGCTGAAGGGCGCAACCCTGATTGGTGAAGCTAAGGAGATCATGAACAAAATCTCCATGTGCTCCAAGGATCTAGGGCTAGCCGCAGGCTTCTGCGGTTCGATTAGTGGCAGCATCTATGTCACCGTGGGACAACCCCACATCAAAGTTGATTCAATTACGGTGGGAGGTCGCTAAACCATGACTCAGATTCAAGACATTGCTGCATCGGCAGAAGCGATCGCTCGTCAGTTGAACATTACTAAGTACGACGTGTTTGGCTCCTCGGTGGATGAAAACAGCGTCCAGGTCGATCAGGGTGAACCGAAGCAGGTGAAGGCATCCCAGCGCTCTAGCGTGATTGTGCGGGTGTGGAACGACGACAACCGCATGGGTGTCACCTCCACCACCGATGTGGATCCCAAGGGGCTGGAACTGGCGCTGAAGACCGCCCAGGAAGCCAGCCAGTTTGGCGCGACCGACCACGTGGCCGACTTTAGCCCAGAGGCAACGAAGCCTATTCCCGAGATGCCCGCCAGCAAAGCTCCCCAGGCGGCGGTGGCTGAGCTGATCAAAACCTTGGTGGATGCAGAACATCAGCTTTTGCAAGCCCATCCAGCGATCGCTGGTGTGCCCTACAACGGTCTGGCCCAGCGCGATATCGACAAATTCTACCTGAATAGCGATGGGGCGCAGCGGGTAGACGCCCGTTCCTACGCCTCGCTGTATCTCTACAGCAAAACCGAGCAGGAGGGCAAGAAGCCCCGCAGTGCCGGTGCTTATCGCATGGGGCCCAGCGTGGATGGTCTAGATATTCAGGGCTGTTTGAGCGAAGCGGCGGAGAAAACCATCAGCCACCTCAACTACGCCAAGGTGAAGTCGGGTAAATATCGGGTGGTGTTCTCTGGAGAAGCCTTCCTGAGCCTGCTGGGCGCTTTCTCCAACCTCTACAACGCCCAGAGCATTTTGGATCACCAAAGTCTATCTACGGCGGAGTCCTTGGGCACCGAGATCGCCTCGCCGCTGCTGTCGGTCTACGATGACGCTCTGCATCCCGACAACGTGGCCATCGAAACCTTTGACGGCGAGGGCACGCCCACCCGTCGGGTGCCGATTATTACCGAGGGCGTGCTCACCGGCTTCTTGCACAGTGCGGGCACGGCCAAGCGCTTTGGCGTCGCGCCCACGGGCCATGCCAATATTGGCGCGAAGGTCACCGTCAGCCCCCATTTCTATCACGTGATGCCCGGCAAGCCGGCTGAGACGACCTACAGTCTGGATGAAGCCGAGCAGGTGATTTGGATTGACGATGTCTCGGCGCTCCATGCCGGGGTCAATGCGCTGCAAGGATCTTTCTCTCTGCCCTTTGATGGTTGGTTGGTGACCAAGGGCGATCGCGTCAGTGTGGATTCTGCAACCATCGCTGGCGATTTCCTCGACTTGCTCAAGGCGATCATCTACGTAGAATCGGAGCCGGAGGTGCTGCCCGGCGGCGTTTGTCCGCGCATCTGGGTCGATGGATTATCGGTTACCGGCGAATAGGCGATCGCTCCCCAGGGCCGGCTCAGTCCGGCCCATGTCGCTCAAGGAACTCGTGGAATTTGCCAGAAACCCCACCGCGAGAGCTTGATCATCTGTTGTTACATGAAATAAGTTCGGGAGCTGGGTCGTCCTGTCTCTAGCCGAGCGGCATGGAAAGGCGTTTTGACGTCGCCTAAGCGGCTGAGGATTGAGGATCGGCCTTCTCAGTCGATCCTCGCTCAGACATGCTGTAATCCTTCTGGGGAATCCTCGCCGCTTTAGCGCGAGGAGGAGTCAATCAGTGATAATCTGGGAAGTGGCAAAAATGATGGCGATCGCGATCGTTCAGGATAAATCGCCACAAGACAAGACCGTCTTTAAAGAAGAATCCAGACATAGCTGACACACGATAGGCGTAAACATGGTCACCACAGCAGAAAAGACAAACGTCGGTTACGTTACCCAAGTTATTGGCCCCGTTGTAGACATCAAATTCAACAGCGGTGAACTTCCCAGAATTTACAACGCTCTTACCATCAAGGGCACGAACACTGCCGGGCAAGAGGTTTCCGTAACTTGCGAAGTTCAACAGCTTCTGGGCGATAGCCAAGTGCGCTCGGTTGCCATGAGTTCAACCGACGGACTGATCCGCGGCATGGAAGTGGTAGATACCGGTGCGCCCATCAGTGTGCCAGTGGGAACGGCAACCCTCGGACGCATCTTTAACGTCCTCGGCGAACCCGTAGACCGCAAGGGCCCGGTTGGCAACGAGCAAACCTCCCCCATCCACCGCGAGGCTCCCAAGCTAACCGACTTGGAAACCACCCCCTCCGTGTTTGAAACCGGCATCAAGGTGATTGACCTGCTCACCCCCTACCGTCGCGGCGGCAAGATTGGTCTGTTTGGCGGTGCAGGCGTGGGCAAGACCGTGATCATGATGGAATTGATCAACAACATTGCTACCCAACACGGTGGCGTATCCGTGTTTGCTGGCGTGGGCGAACGCACCCGCGAAGGTAATGACCTTTACAACGAAATGATCGAGTCCAAGGTGATCAACCCCGATAACCTCAACGACTCGAAAATTGCCCTTGTCTACGGTCAAATGAACGAGCCCCCCGGAGCCCGGATGCGGGTGGGTCTATCGGCTTTGACCATGGCTGAATACTTCCGCGACACCAACAAGCAAGACGTGTTGCTGTTTGTGGACAACATCTTCCGGTTTGTGCAAGCCGGTTCTGAAGTATCCGCACTGCTAGGTCGGATGCCGTCTGCTGTGGGCTACCAGCCAACCCTGGGTACCGACGTGGGTGACCTGCAAGAGCGCATCACCTCCACCACCGAAGGTTCGATCACCTCGATCCAAGCAGTCTACGTACCGGCGGATGACTTGACGGACCCTGCTCCTGCCACCACCTTTGCTCACTTGGATGGAACCACGGTGCTCTCTCGGGGTCTAGCCTCCAAGGGCATTTATCCTGCTGTGGATCCCCTAGATTCTGCCTCCACCATGCTGCAGCCCTCCATCGTGGGTGAAGAGCACTACCAAACCGCTCGGAACGTGCAGTCTACCCTGCAGCGCTACAAAGAGCTGCAAGACATCATTGCCATTCTTGGTTTGGATGAATTGTCGGAAGAAGACCGCTTGATCGTGGCGCGGGCTCGGAAGATTGAGCGCTTCCTATCCCAGCCCTTCTTCGTGGCAGAAGTCTTCACCGGCTCTCCTGGTAAGTACGTCAAGTTGGAAGACACCATCAAGGGCTTCAACATGATTCTGGGTGGTGAACTGGATGACCTGCCTGAGCAAGCGTTCTACCTAGTCGGCGATATCAACGAAGCGATCGCTAAGGCTGAGAAGATGAAGGCTCAGGGCTAAGATTCCCTGCTGGGCTGAGGGACGGGCTTGGGCAACCCTCAGCCCCTATTCATATGTACTATTTTAGTGTGACAAAAGATCATGGCATTAACTGTTCGAGTCATTGCTCCTGATAAAACGGTCTGGGACTCGGATGCGGAAGAGGTCATCCTGCCCAGTACGACAGGGCAACTGGGCATCTTGGGTGGACACGCACCTTTGCTGACAGCGCTGGATACGGGCGTCATGCGCGTCCGGTCTGAGAAAAGCTGGGTGGCGATCGCCCTCATGGGTGGTTTTGCTGAAGTGGAAAGCAACGAAGTCACCATTTTGGTGAATGGTGCAGAGCGCGGCGACTCCATTGATCCCGAAGAAGCTCGTAGCACCTACGATGCGGCTGAGGCCAAGGCTAAGCAAGTTGAAAGCAGCGACAACCGTCAAGAAAAAATCCAGGCTAAGCAAGCGCTGAAGCGGGCGCGGGCTAGGCTCCAAGCGGTGACCGGTGCTGCGCCCTAAGGGTTGAGTTCTCTAGCGTGAGGACTGCTATTCTACAACACCTGCATCAACAAAACGAGGAGGAGCCGTCATGGCGTCCTCCTCGTTGGTTTGTTGGGGTAGCGGGCGGGAGTTGCGGAGATGCTCCTGCGATCGCTCGACCTCTAGAATTCGCTCAGGAAGAGCTGATAGCGGTAAGCTCCTGCCGGGTTGCCGACAAAATCACCAATCCAGATATAGTAGGTGCCAGCGGGCCAAGAGCCGGAAATTTCTGGCATCAAACCATTCACATCATCAGAACAGTAGCGGCCATCTGGGCCATCCACCAACAGCGTCACATCTCCGGGAGCTTCTACGGATGCGCGGAGGAAGCTAAAGGGACGCGTCACCGTCAAAACGTGGTCGGGGGCAGAGGGCAAATCGGTAAAACCGCAGTCTGCGGTGCGATGGGAGCCGCCTGAGAGACCGGTACCAACTTGAGGATCGGGCGTGAAGCCTGGGGCAAGGTTGAAGGATTGGTAGTCTGCCCGAGCTGGCTGCACCACCGTTGCCATTGCACCAGTGGTCATTGCGCAGGTTGCTAACACAACAGCCGAGCGTTGAAAAATGTTCATAACGGTTTGACCTCGTGAAACAATTTAAGATAATGATTCGCCTGAGAACCAGCTTCGCCTGAGAGTCAGTATCTAGCTCAACCCCTACGAGTTGGACTCCTGATACTCATTCCACCTGCCCTCCAGGGTCTGGAGGAGATGCCCTTGGTTTGTCTAGTCTACGATCGCCTGTAACATTCTCGATTGAGTACAGTATCACCGGTGTTTCAGGATAGCAGGCGGGCAGATATTCCGTATGGACAGAGTGATTTTCGTAACTGAGCGATCGCGACCACTACTTCGATATACAAGCTGCACCATCTTGAACGGGAGGGCTAGTATCCCCTGGTTGTATTGACTACCAAGACTAGGCTTAGTGTTCCCGCCTGTCATTAAAGTGATACAAACAATACATTCTAATTCCTGATCCAAGGTTTGAAGACTATGTGAAGCCTGCGTAAATATACGTAATGACCAAGATTTGTGCTGGGAGAGTTGCCTGGCTCCGTAGCAATGGATGGAAGTAGTGATGGATGATCCTATGGATGGAGGTAGGGGCTGACTGAGGTAGTGATAGATGACCCTATGGATGGCAGAAGCGATCGCTTGCAGTCATGATCCGTTGAGTTTGCTGCAGCTCTCCAGTCAGCAGCGCGGCAGACGGCGGTTCAACGGTAGAATACGCTAGGGAAGGTTTGTCCTGCAGACCAGCAGCGTGAGTTGAGCGACATCCCTAATGGGTCGTGCAGCGCTGGTCGTCACCTGCGGGATCCCAGCGCAACCTGCGGGGTTCTAGCCCAAGGGCTTAGGGCAGAGACGATGAGCCTCGGAGCCTAGTCCATGCGGGTTGGCTCCCATGCCCTAAGACTGAAAGACGCGGGACTCAAGTTCTGCGTTGGTCAACCCACCAACGTCCACATCCATCCGATCACATCTAAAGCACAGCCATGCGTATCTCCTTGAACTGGTTGAACGAACTAGTTGACATCACTCTATCTCCCGAAGAATTAGCCGATGTGCTAACAATGGCTGGCTTCGAAGTTGAAGACATCGAAGACCGACGCACCTGGGCAGATGGGGTGGTCATTGGGCGCGTTCTCCAGCGAGACCCCCACCCCGATGCCGATAAGCTCAGCGTCTGCCAGGTGGACATTGGTGCTGACCAGCCCTCAACGATTGTCTGTGGTGCGGCCAATGTGCAGGCTAACCTCTTTGTGCCCGTTGCAACGGTGGGCAGCTATTTGCCTAAGGTAGACCTGAAAATTCGTCCTCGGAAACTGCGGGGCGTGCCGTCGGAGGGCATGATCTGCTCCTTGAGTGAACTGGGCTTGGAAAAAGAGTCGGACGGCATTCACGTTTTCACCGGCGATGGGCTGAAGCCCGGTCAAGATGTTCGACCCTACCTAGGCCTTGATGATGTGGTGCTAGACCTCACCTCCACCGCCAACCGCGCCGATGCCTTGAGCATGGTGGGCATTGCCCGAGAAGTGGCGGCCATTACCGGTGCGGCGCTGCATTTGCCGGAGGTGCCGTCGGTGGACACAACGACAGGTACATCCATCACGCTAGCGATCGCGGAACGGGAGGCCTGTCCCATCTACCAAGGCACCCGGATTCAGTCCGTGCAGATTGCTCCGTCGCCCAAGTGGCTACAGCAGCGGCTGCAGGCGGCGGGCACCCGTCCGATCAATAACGTGGTGGATATCACCAACTATGTCTTGCTGGAGTGGGGGCAGCCGCTCCATGCCTTTGATGCCGATCGCTTACAGACCGTGACCGGTAGCCCAGAGGTGCAGCTTGGCGTACGCTTTGCCCAGGGGGATGAAACCCTAACGACCTTGGATGGGCAGGAGCGATCGCTGTCCTCTCAGGCTTTGGTGATTACCGCCAACGACCATCCCGTGGCCCTGGCGGGGGTGATGGGCGGAGCTGAGACGGAGGTTCATGGCGAGACTCAAAACCTAGTGCTGGAAGCGGCCTGGTTTGATCCAGCCACCATTCGTCGCTCGGCCCGCAGTCAATCCCTGCGCACCGAGGCTTCCTCGCGCTATGAGCGTGGCGTCAATCCTGCTGGGTTGGCGATCGCTGCCCAGCGAGCCCTGCACCTGATCGCAGATCTGGCGGGAGGCACCGTGGGTGACCAGGCCCTCATGGACGATCGCCCCGATCAGACCCAGCGCATCGTCACCCTGCGCCTCGAACGGGTGAACGATATCCTCGGCCCGACGGTGGTGACCCGAGATAAAGACGGCGACGCCACGGAGGTCGGGGAACTGCAAGCTGCCGATATTGAGCGGATTCTTACGGCCCTAGGCTGCGACCTAGCGGCAACCGACAACGACGGCGAATGGCAGGTCTCCATTCCGCCCTACCGCGATCGCGACCTGCAGCGCGAAATTGACCTGATTGAAGAAGTAGCTCGCCTCCACGGCTACAACAACTTTTGCGAGACCCTCCCCGATAAAAGCGAAGCGGGCTACCTTTCCTTTGAGCAGACCGTGGTGCGTAAGCTGAAGGCTGCCTGCCAGGCCGTGGGGCTCACAGAACTGATTCATTACTCGTTGGTCAAAGCCGAGTCTGGCAATCAGGTGGCCCTAGCTAATCCGCTGCTGGTGGAGTATTCCGCCTTGCGGACGGAACTACTGCCGGGGTTGATGGATGCCTTTCAGTACAACCTAGAGCAGGGGAATGGTGCCCTGAATGGGTTTGAGATCGGGCGCGTGTTTTGGCGCGACGAAGACGGGTTTGATGAAATGGATCGGGTGGGCGGCATTTTGGGCGGTGACGCTCGTCAGAACCGCTGGACGACCAGTGGGCAAGAAACGCCCATGACCTGGTATGAGGCTAAGGGCGTTCTTGATAGTTTGTTTAACCGCCTAGGCTTGGCGGTGGAATATCAACCCGATCGCCGCAATAGCTTGCTGCATCCTGGACGGACAGCCTCCCTATGGATCCATGGCAATCGGCTGGGCACCTTTGGACAGCTCCATCCCCAGATCTGTGAACAGCGGGGGCTGCCCAACGAAGTCTATGGATTTGAGCTGGATCTCGATGCCATTCTTGATGAGATGAACCGAGAAGAGCTGGTGATGCCGATTTTCCAGCCCTACTCGGTCTATCCTGCCTCCGATCGCGATATTGCCTTCTATGCGTCGCTGCAAACGTCGGTGGTGGAGTTAGAGCGGGTGATGCTAAAGGCGGGCGGCACATTGCTAGAGTCGGTGGCTCTGTTTGATGACTATCGCGGGCAAAACGTCCCCGACGGCAAGCGCAGTTTGGCCTTCCGTTTGGTCTACCGGGCCAGCGATCGCACCTTAACCGATGAAGACGTAGAAACCACCCATCGGAATGTGCGGGATGCCCTCGTGGAGAAGTTTGGCGTAGAACCGCGCAGTTAGACCTAGGGGCGATCGCTGCTCTGGATTGGTGAAAACCAGGGAGCGATCGCCCGTGGATCAACCGCCTTCACCATCGCTAGGCTGTGGACAGGTGAGATTCTCAAAGTCGCACTGGTAAATGTAAGGCATTTGCCAACTGAGGGGAATTTCCAAGAGATCTCGGGTGCCCGTGAACCCCTGCCCTATAAACAACAGCACCGCGATGCTATTCAAGACCATGTGGGCTCTGCGCCAGCGGTGTTGGCGATCTTTGTAGATATCTGCCACGATCGCCAGGGAAAACACCATCAAAAGCGCTGCGATAATCCCGTAATAGTAGTGCGAGGTATACCACTCATAGCCTCGTCGAAACACACCATCTTGGCAGCCGAGGATCACCAATCCCATCCCGGTCAAGGTGGCAAAGATGCCGCGCCAGAGGGGTGGTTTTGCTATGTATAACAATACAAACGAGGCGATCGTAGCGACAAATAAGAGAATAAGAAAAACAAACTTAAAGGGATCGGCGCTCCAAAGTTGGTTAGGTAAGATCGACTTCACGACGATGGAATAGAGTAAAGCAATTAGCGTGATCGCCACCACCCAAGCGGACAACCAACGACCAAGCTGTAGATGATCGGGGCCGGTGGCGGGCGCAATTTTACTCTTTTGATGATCGGCGACCTGCAGCCGTCGCTGGCGGGTGAGCACGGCCAACCGTACCACCATGCCAATTAAGGGAAATACCACCACCACGGCCAGCATGGGATGGATGAGTGCAGTCAAGTCTTTCGCTTCCATGATTCTTCCTGTTCTGACGGATGATCAACCGGATGATGTTTGCCCTCCGTTGCTCTGCCCTCATTAACTCGGCACCGATAGACGCTTGGATAGGAAGAAAACGTCTAGCCTGGTCATATCCCCATGCCTCAGCCAGGCCGATGGCGATCGCATCCAGAGGTATGGGTCTAGGGTCAGACGTCTCGTTTATCCAGAGTCTATGGGGCTTTGTCTAGAGGCAGGCTGAGGATCCTAAAAATCGCTACGGCTCATTCTAGAGGGTAAACCTTAGAGGAGGCTGTGAAACCTGGACAAGACGGATGCGGTTTGTGGTGAAATTTTAGTATCTACGTGATTTGGATGACGTTGCCGTTCGGACTGAGTCTGTCGAAGCCCCTAGCCAGGTGACGACAACCATAGAAGATCTAAGATTGCCTCATGAGCCAGACGCGCGGCTATACTGAGGTGAGAAATTCCTTGAACCTTATGGAAATGAGTTGTGTGTGGCGTCGCTTGCGAGTTTCCTGGCTGTTCTGAGTGGTGTTTATTGCCAGGCTGGATCGTGAATATCTATGAAACTGCAAGGTACTATCATCATTCCAGATGCCAAGCTCATCCAATACCTACTGGTTCCCCGCCGGGAAGACGACAAATCTAAATTTTTGGCTCAGGCTGGATTCAACACCACCAACCCCGACCTTCTGAAACAAGCCATTCTGAACCTAGTTCAAACTCACGATGCGGTTCCAGATCGCCAGAACAAATATGGTATCTACTACCTCGTCGAAGGCCCTCTCATTGGCCCTAACGGTACCCTTGCAGCGGTTACGGTTTGGATAGAACGCACTGTAGACGGAATAGTTCAATTTGTTACTCTGAAGCCCAAACGATGAACAACCTCTCTATTGCCCTGTATAGCCGCATCTCACTCAATCGAGACTTTCCCGACTACAACCTCAAGCGAGGAGATATCGCCACGTTGATTGACACTGTTCCCGACCCAGACGGCATCGAAGAAGGTTATATCCTCGAAGTGTTCAATGTACTGGGTGAGTCCATAGATGTCGTCACCGTGCCCAAGTCTGCGGTAGAGCCGCTGCGATCGGATGAAGTGCCGCAAGTGCGTTCTCTTCAGGTAACCAAGCCTCATTTGTGATCGGATTTAAGTTGGCAAGGTGGGGCGGGGCAAACCTGTAGCTTTGTTGTCGGGAAAACAAGTGGTGGAAGCCTTGGACGCAAACAGCAACTTCAACATGGATCAATCCATTTCCTCCCCATCGGTAGACTGGATGTGAGAGTTTATGCCTTGCACGAGCCTTGTGGGTCACAGCGGTACCCAGCCCAGCGATCGCTTAGTCGGTTGATTGGTCTAAGCATTGGCGCGCCAGCTTCATAATGGTGCCAATATCAATGTTGTAGTTGTAGTACGCTAGGGCTTGCCTGAGGGTGCTATGTTCATCAGGAATTTGGCCAATCAGGGCATCAATGCGATCGCTGCTGCATTGAGTGGCAAAGGTATACAGCTCCTGGATCCAATCCTGGGGCATGACCTGTAGATCGTGGTAGGTGATGCTGAGCAGTTGCGAGAGAGAGATAGAGTGCTCTTGCTTGGAAGCTGGCTGAAGGTCTAGGTTCAGGTGCTGGGCAATCGTCTGGATGAGCTGGGATAGGTGAATGGGTTTCTCAATGAAAGCCTGGCAGTCAGCGGTAGCTAGATTGAAGCGATCGCTCTCTAGCACACTAGCCGACATCATGAAAATTGGCGTCTGGGGTTGCTGCTGGGCCTGTTCTGCCTGGCGAATCTGCTGCACCACCTGCCCCCCATCTTGATCCGGCAATCTAAAATCCAGCAAGATCAGGTCAGGCTTATGGGTTTGCCAGGTGAGGAAGGCTTGCTTTCCTGTATTTGCCCGGAGGATCTCAAAGCCCATGGGTGCTAAAGCATCGACCAAGAGCTGCTGACTGCTGGCTTGGTCGTCCACAATCAAAATGCATTGAACGGCTTGATTGGGCAAGAGGCACGCCATGCTCCAAGTTGTGTCCTGGGTGTTTTGCGTCCCACCGTTCTCCGTCGTTTGCACGGGCAGGGTGAAGTAGAAGATACTGCCACAATCGACATCACTGCGCACCTGTAAATGTCCACCTAGGACAGCCACTAAATGTTGGCTAATGGAGAGACCTAGTCCTGTACTGTTGGATAAGCGCCGCCCCGCTGAAGTTTGTTCGAAGGCTTGAAAAATATAGGACTGTTCCTCCGGCGCGATGCCGATGCCCGTATCTTCCACCTGGAATGACAGAAACATCTCCGAAGGGGAAGCGGAGTCGTCCTTGAGCAATGCCGACTCCACTAGCACCCGCAGAATCACGCCGCCTTCCTGGGTAAATTTCAGGGCATTGCCCAGGAGATTGATCAGCACCTGCCGTAGTTTTTGGCTGTCCACAATAACATAGCTCGGAAGGTCGGCATCTAGATCGAGGGTGAAGCTGAGACCTGTACGGCTAGCTTGTTGCTGGAAAAGGCTGTGGAGGGATTCGATCAAAGATGGCAGGTGGCAGGGGATAGCTTCTTGGGTGATGCATCCAGATTCCAAGCGGGCTAGGTCAAGAATGTCATTGACTAGGGTTAAAAGGTAATCACCGCTGTTGAGGATAACTTGACTATATTTTTGATGCTGGCGAGAGAGGGTAAGATCGTTGATTAACAGTTGGGCATACCCCAAGATGGCATTGAGCGGTGTGCGTAATTCATGGCTCATGTTGGCCAGAAAACGACTTTTGGCTTGGTTGGCATCCTCCGCATCTCGTTTCGCTAGCTGCAGCGATCGATTACTGTGTTCCAGGGCTTGGCGTTGCTGACGTTCTTGCTCAATTAAATGGACTTGGGCGATCGCAATTCCGATTTGATCGGCCACCGCCTCGATCAGATCAATCTCCTCCAACGTCCAAGTTCGAAGGCGATCGCACTGGTGCAGACTAATCACGCCATTGGCTTTCCCTTGGTAAAACGTCGCCACCGTGAGCATAGACTGAAGGTTAATTTGCCGGCAAAGATCGGCAGATCGGTTGAGCAATGGATCGGCTAAGACATCATCGCTAGCGATCGCCTGAGGCTGGCTGAGCACCTGCTGCAGATGGGGATTGCCTTCGACAGGAATTGTGATGCCGCGCACGGAGCTGATGGACGGATCGGACACATACTCGGCAACATAGGGAGCCGAGGGAAAGATCTCGTCGGTATAGCGCTGGATCAGGCAGCGACTGGCCTGAAAGGTGTTGCCTAGCTGAGAGACGGTGGTTTGAAAAAGTTGATCGGCATCCAAGCATTGACGAATGCGATCGGTGATGTGTTGGAGTAACAGAGTTTTGCGAAGCTGGTTTTTTAAGGCGAGTTCCGCCTGCTTGCGATCGCTAATGTCATTGTGAATGCCCACCATGCGCAGCGGTGTACCGTTCACAGCCCAGGTAGCTTGCCCGCGCGACAGAATCCACTTATAGCTGCCGTCTTTGCAACGCATTCGCATTTCTAGGTGATGCTTCGGCAGCTCTTGCTTGAGATAGGCGTCGAGGTCTTTCAGGGTGCGATCGCGATCGTCTGGATGAATGAAAGAGACCCAATCATCAAACTGTTTGGGTAGCTCGTGCTGGTCATAGCCAAGCAGGCTTGAGGCAGATGCAATGATCTCCCCGGTTTGAATGTTCCAATCGAAAATATTGTCTTGGGTGCCCTGCAACAGCAGTTGCCATCGCTCTTCCTGGGCCCGTAGATCTTGGTTTTGCTGCTTGATGCTGTGCTGCAGCTTTTGATGGGTGAGGTGGAGCTGGATGCGCGCTAGCAGTTCGTCCGCCTCGTAGGGTTTGGTGACATAGTCAATACCGCCGACCTTAAAGGCTTTCACCTTGTTGAGGCTTTGCTCTAGGGCACTGATAAAAATCACGGGGATGTGATCTAATGGCGCTTTGGCGCGAATGGATTGGCAAATGGTGTAGCCATCCATATCGGGTAGCTTGATATCCAACAGCACCAAATCGGGCGATCGCATCTGCACAGACTTCAGGGCCGTGGCTCCCGTTTTGGCCACGCGAAGGCTATAGCCAGCCGCTTTGAGCAGGTAAGTCAGGAGATGAAGATCCGCAGGGGTATCATCAACGATCAGAATATCAGTGGTGTCAGACATGAGTTGGGTATAAAAAGATATTAAAGTACGGTCAGTTATGAGGGCTGTATTATATATCAAGCTGTCTGGTTGCTACAGCCCATGCAACCCACAGCAGTCGATAGATATCACCATGGTGCGCACCTGTACATGACAAAACGTGCAGCTAAGTAGGGGGCCAACTTGATAGTCCCCGTCTTGGACATCTCTCTTTTTTCTGTCTAGCGTAACTCATCAACTAAGCAAAAAGACTTATTGATGGGTAGTATGCCTGAGCGATCGCTTCATGCCTCAACGTTTTATACAACGGTGCGTTACGGCTGAGCCTAACTGCACCCTACATCATGGTTGATTGGGATCTGCTTACAAAACTTAGGACATCCTAGTTCTGGCATACTGAACGCAGCTTAGCAATACTTCATAATCAAACTGCTCCACCATCCGACCCAAAGCTTGAGCAAGGTCGGCATGGTCAGGTTGAATGGCATCTACAACCTGACGAATGATGACAACATCGCCCAACATTAAGGCATAGTCTAAGTCGAGCAAGACGGCTGGATCTAGTTGGCAGAGAGACGCTATCAGTTGATCCGGCGTCCACGGATGGTGATCATCCAAGCTGGGTTGCTCGCTGTAGCGATAGCGGAGGGATAGGTGCTGCTGTAGGAGGTCAAACAGACTGACTTCGGTGAAAGGCTTGGGTAAGAAAGCGTCACACCCCGACGCCTGAGTTAGATGCTGGTGATCATCAATGCCGGTTGCTGAAATGCCAATGATGATGGTGCGATCGCTTATGGCCAGTTCCTGCTCCAGGTTGCGAATGCGGCGGGTTGCACCATAGCCATCTAAACCCGGCATCCGAAGATCCATAAAAATTACATGGGGTTGCCATGCTTGCCAGATTTGTACCGCTTCTTCGCCATGGCTGGCCTCTTGCATCTCCAGGTCTAGACACCTGAGGTACTGCAGCAGCAAGATGCGATTGATCGGATTATCATCCACCACCAAAATGCGATAGCGCGGCTGCCCTGGCTCCAAGCCGATGATGGTTCGGGAGGCGATCGCCCTTGGCTTTGCAGCAGGTAAGGCAGACTGCACGGGGATCGTCAGACAGAAGCAACTGCCGCGCCCCACCTGACTTTCCACGGTGAGGCTTCCGCCCATCAGGCGCACAAATTCGTGGCTGATCGTCAGCCCCAACCCGGTGCCCATGCGGCTCTTCCGTCCGGCTTCTCCTTGGCTAAAGGCATCAAACAGCGTTTCTTGATCTGTGGGAGCAATGCCACAGCCGGTATCCATAACGTGAATATGTAAATGGAAGCTGGGATCACTTGAACTGTCCACAGAGACCGTAATTTGACCTGTTTCGGTGAACTTAATGGCGTTATCGATCAAATTGATCAATATTTGCCGTAGCTTCATCTCGTCTGTGTCTACCCATTGGGGCACCGCCGGCGATCGCTCCATCGACAAGAGCAGACCCTTTTCAGCGGTTCGCAGAATGAACAGGCTTTGCAGATCCGCCAGCAATCCCCACATATCCGCCGTGCTGGTTTCTAAGACCATCGTGTTGGATTCCACCCGGGCCAGATCCAACACTTGGTTGATCACGCTGAGCAAATGATCGCCGCTCTGCTCAATGATGGCGGCATAGGTAGCATCCTCGGAGGACAGGTTTAGGTTGCGTTGCAGCAGGCGGGCAAATCCTAGAATGGCATTCAGGGGCGATCGCAATTCATGGCTAATGTTGGCAATAAAGATACTCTTGGCCTGATTGGCGGCCTCAGCGGCCTCCCGGGCCTGCTCTAGGGCAATCTCAGCCTGTTTGCGATCGTGAATATCGCGGCCCACGGCTTGGAGTTCCACAAGCTGCCCCTGAAGGTCATAAATCGCCCGATTCGTCCACTGCATCCACCGGGCTTGACCGTTGACCAAGACGCGATGTTCCACCACGCCCACGGGATGGTCGGGGGAGAGCGACGCCAAACAGCGATCGACAATCGGTTGATCATCGGGATAAATTCTGTTTTTGTAGTGACGGTTAAGAACGTCCTCCCGAGAGAGGCCGTAATAGCGACATAGAGCATCATTCACAAACGTCAGCGTGCCGTCGGCACGAAACCGTTTGATCAGCTCCGTTTGGTCTTGCAGAATAGATAAGTAGCGGGCTTCCGATTGCAGCAGCAGTTCTTCCACCTGCTTGCGATCGCTAATATCGCTGAGGAGTCCATCCCACACAAGACCTTCAGGGGCGTGGTAGGGCCGGGATTTTCCCTGAATCCATTTCAACCGGCCAGACGGCGTCACCAATCTCCCTTCCCAAGACCAAGGGGCGCGATGCTGAACGGCTTGGGCAACGGAAGCATTTAAGGACGGCAGATCCTCAGGATGAATCAAATTCCAGATGTTGTTTGCATCTTGGATAATTTGCTCGGGCGATACTTCAAACAGCTCGCTTGCGCCAGAACTGGCGTAGGTAAATTGCCCTGGGGTGTCTGCTTGTGGCAAATATCGGTAGATCATGCCAGGCGTATTAGCCACCAGGGTTTGGAAACGGGCCTCACTCTCTCGCAGGGCTGCCTCGGCACGCTTGCGATCGCTAATGTCGGTGATCAGAGCATAGTAGCCTCGTACCTGGCCCTCGCGATCCCGATCAGGAACTAAGACCCCAGAAATATAGCGACCTTGGCCACCTTGGTAGGGTAGGTTGGCTTCATAGATCACCGTGGTTCCTGCCAAGACCTGCTCAACATGGTGCCGCACCTGACGGTAGGCTTCATCGCCAATCACGTCTTTAACCGTGCGCCCTAGGATCTCTTCCTTCCGACAGCCAAACCATTTTTCGTAGGTGTGGTTCACAAACTGATAGCGTTGCGAGGCATCAATATAGGCAATGCAGCCGGGAATGGAATCGGTAATCAGTTGCAGGCGGGCTTCACTGGCCTGCAGCGCTAGTTCTGTTTGCTTGCGATCGCTAATATCGTCGGCCAAGCCAATAAACCGCAGTGGCTGCCCCGCCTCATCTCGAATCACAGAAACGATGGCTGAAATCCAACGAATGGCACCATCCGGGCGCACAATCCGGTACTCACGGCGGACAGGTTGTCCCTGCCATTGCTCAGCTAGCGAGGCAGTCACCTGATCGCGATCGTCGGGGTGAATGGCCTCTAGCCAATCACTGGGGTTGTCCTGAAGAGCCTGCCGCGATCGCCCCCAAATTTTTTCGTAGGCGGGGCTAATGTAGATATAGCGATCGGGGTTGAGGGCTCGCACAAAGAACATTTGAGGAATGGTGTTGGCAATTTCCTGAAATCGTTCTTCGCTTTCCTGCAGCGCCAGTTCCACCAGCTTGCGATCGGTGATGTCGGCCACAATGCCCGCTAGCCGCACCACCTCGCCTTGCTGGTTGCAAATGGGTTGCCCCTTGGCTTGGATGTAGCGAACCTTGCCAGTTTGCGTGATGATCCGCAGATCGGTATCGAAGGGCTGAAGGGCGATCGCTGCCTCAACTACCTCTTGCTGAAAGCGATCGCGATCGTCGGGATGAATTTGTTGAATGGTTAGGTCAGGGCGAGGGACGGGCGACTGGGGATCTGCTTCATAGATGCGGTACAGCTCCTCCGACCAGGTCACCACTTGGGTCGTGAGATCAAATTCCCAGCTACCTAGGCGGGCAATGCGCTGGGACTCGTTGAATGCCGATGTTGTTTCGTCCACGTGCCCTTTCAAAGCCTTGACATAGGTTGAGCGTAGTTAGTTTTCAGATTACAGCGCCTGCACCATCTGATAAGGGGGTGGCTGGAGTGATACAAGTTTTTGCACTTGGGTGGGTTGGGGGGTAGGTGACCAGCGGTAGAATAAGGTTTGATCAGTTTCGTCTAACGCTAGCACAGGCCGCACCACCCTGCGAGACACCCAAGCGTCTAAGGCGATCACACCTCTCTCTACAAACATAGCGCCCAACGTTCACTCATCCTCATCCCCTTCTAGATTTTTTCATAGGTTTTCTGGTTTTAAGCCTGTTTTCTTTGCAATCCGGCTGAGCATTTTTGCTCCAATTTCATCACTATCTCGAAAGGCAAACACATAGTCCTCATATCCCTCTCGTTCCAAGATTTTATGGGAGCCTGTTTGACGTTTTACTTGCCAACCAATCTTTTCTAATGCAGCTAGAACTTTTCTGGCTTTGGTCGATGCCCACTGACTCATCCAACCTCTCTCTATGCAGCGGTAAACGTTAGGCTGGTTAAGCCCAACATCATCTCACCATGCTCTAGCTTGTCAGCAATCACCCGCAAAGCAAGCGCCTGGACATGGGCGATCGCCTGTTGCTGATTTTCGCTATAGACTAAAACACCAGGGATTTCTAACACTTCTGCAATCCAGCGTCCATCGTTTTCTTGTTCTGTTTCAATGGTGAACTGATTGGTGAACTGATTTGAGAACTGAGCTTGTATCATATTGCCTCCTGCTACGGTTTTCTCCTTAAATATATTGGTTCTGAGCTATATTTGAAGCCCAAAATAGATGCGCTCTACTCATGCCTAATCGTTTGGCAAGCCTAGATCGGGTAGGCTGTTGACGATCTTGACGGTTTCGAGGCTGACGGTGATCACCTTTTTGATGAGGCGGACGATGTATTGCTCATCATCGAGGTTGTTGGGGTCGTTGGTGATGCCGCTGCGTTTGTCGGTTTTGATGCGGTATTGGTCAATCACCCAATCGAGGGCTGAGCGGTTGCCCAGGCGATATTCAAACGCTTCTGGGGGGATGCCTGTGAGGGTGAGGAAGTCGTTGTATTTGAGTTGGGTTTTGTCTTTGCTGAGGCGCATTTTCTCGACGCGCCAGTCGATCGGCAGATCTTTGTTTTCCTCATGTTTGAGGCGATATTCGGGCTGATCTTCGTAGTGAACGTGGATTTCGGCTAGGCGCTTGCCAGCGATGGCAAAGGGGCGAAAGTCTGGAGCAAAGGGAATGCGGGGTAGCTCTCGTTTGAGGTTGGCAGCGTAGCGGGTGCGATAGTGGGGATGATGGAGAACGGCGTAGGTGTAGTGGAAGATGTCCCACTTGGTAATGCTGTGATCTTGATAGTGGGTTTGAAATTGCTCCAATGCCCAATCGGTGATGTTGTCTCTACGGTTACTGCCGTCTTCATCATAAGTATAAAAGGGGAAACATTGAGTTTGGCGACCACCGTAATGTAATCCAGGAATACAGTTTGTTAACTGGGATGAAAATGGAATTTGAGCTTCATTGACCACACAAATAACTTGATTTTCATTTTCAGTAGAAACTGTTGGAAATATTTTTGGTAGCTGTCCTCTTCTATGATTTAGAACTGAGTCAAAGTAAAGATACTGTTGGCTAAAAGGTCTGTATAACGATGTTCGTATTCTTTGGTTGTCAAACTCAGTAGACACTCCAGCTTTCAATAGTTCTTTTAATCGGCTGCTCCATTTAATTTTCTGATCGTCATAAAGAACAAATGCATCAATATTCTTTCCTCTATCGCTCCTAGACAACCATTGATAGACCTGAGCATTATACGTTTCTATGAACAGTTTTATATTTTTTGTTAACTCATCAATCTGAAAGTTGTATACCCAATTATCTCTATTTGTATTTACGCCTAAACTATAGTTCACAAAAATTGTGTCGGGTTCGCCAACCCCTGTTTTTGTTTCTTTATTACCTACTGGGATAAAGGAATCATAGTCTTCTTTTAGATCTTTTGTAAGCCAAGTGTGTTTACCGTCTGGCTTTATAAGTTCCCAATCAATTCTTGAAGCCACTCGCTGTTGTTCAATCCAGGAAAACTTTCCCTTTCGAGTTGCACGAAAATCAACCTCTGAATAATATATTTCGCATTCTTCTAAATTTCTTTTCTTGACAAAAAGATTGACTGACACACCAACCATTGCAGCAAGACCGAAAACAGTATGTTCTTCACCTAAAGGTATTCCATCTCGCATTGAATCCTTCCGTATATCACCGTGAAGATTCAATATGTAAATTTTTGAAAAATCATCTTCCAGATTTTTTCTGACTCCATCAAAGGAAATCTGATCTAAAAATCCATTATTGGTCACAAAAGCAATGATTCCTTCAGAATCTAGCCTGTCCGCAGCCCATCTTAATGCCCTTACATAAGGATCATTAAGTTTGTGTGTACTAGATGCCTTTGAGTCATGAGAATATGTATCTGAAATGCGTTGGTCAAGAACTTTATACTTTCGATTTTTATTGTTGTCATTCTCATTTAATTGATTAGAGTTATAGGGTGGATTGCCAATGATAATAAAAATTTCGGTTTCCTTCTGTTTCTCAACTCTTTCTGTATTTTTTTGGGTAAAAAGTGAAAGTTGCTGTTGCTTAGCCTCAGCCAATTCAAAAGTGTCTACCAAACAAATCCCTTCAAAAGCTTGATAGTTGCCAGTTTGTTCAAAATATTCATGCTCAATATTCATAGAAGCAATGTAGTAAGGCAATAGCATCACCTCATTACAATGCAACTCATGTTCATACTTGTGAGGCAATGCAGATTTCTGAATTTCGGCAATTTCTCGCATCACCCGAATGATGAAATTTCCCGTTCCCACAAATGGATCGAGAATGTGAACCCCTTCATCCACCAGAGACTTGCCAAACTCCCGTTGCAAGATGTCTTCTACACTTTTCACCATGAAACTAACGATTGGTTGGGGTGTGTAGACAATGCCATGGGTATCAGCAACCTTCACCGAAAAACCCTGAAAGAATTTTTCATAGACGGTATTAAGAAAATCCTGTTTCTGAGCAAAATCATCAATGGTCGCTGCTGTTTCTTCGATCGCCCCATAGAAGCGATCCAAGCTACTTAAAAAGTGAGTACGGCTAAATGATTTGGAGGTGAGAGCATTGATCACCTTTTCAATTTCTACCGCAATGATATTGCGTTGGGCAAAGTCTGGATTATTGAAAACACTGCGAAAAATCCGCTCGGTTAGTAAATGCTGAATCAGCATTTCTTCAACCGCCGATTCAGAAAGATTAGGGTTAATCGACTGCCGACAAAGTTCTAAAAAAGTTACAAAAGCATCAATGAATTTTTTGTTAGTTTTTCTTTGCTTTTGGATGAGTTCTAGCAGCGCTGTAGCGTGGTCTTTGACGCGATCGCCAAATTCCGTAGCCGCCTTTTCCCACTGGTCGATCGCAGGTGGGCGATACTCCAAAAACACCCGCACCACATCCACCAACTCTTGATCATTGGTGAGATCCGCCTCCATCACCAGCCTTCCATCCTGGTAGAGAATAGCGCGATCGGGCTGTTGAAAGATGATGTTGTCTTTGGGGTAGCCAACCTGAAATTTTTTCTGAACTTCCTTTTTCAGATCGTCCTTACTGTCCTTTGCTTCCCAGTAGGCTCTCGCCAAATTGAAGCTATCCACCAATGCACCATCTACCCGTAAGGGCTGTTTCTTGGGGCGCTTAATGGCGTATTGGGGTATCAACGTCCATCCAAACTGTCGGCCACAAGACACCAGTAGATCCTGAAATGCCGTTTGCACTGCTGTTTCATGCGTAACCCCTAGTCTGCGATAGTCCTCTAGAGCCTGATAGTAGGCTTTCACGGGTTTGTGAGTAGGCTTGAGGCTGAGCGTAGACATGGCGCTATCTATCAACAGTTTTAGGACGTTATCTCCAAGTATGGCGAATGTGACACCAAAAAACCCGTCTTTTACGGATCATTTAGCCTTCTAACCCAGAGGAATGTAACCCCAGTAACGGTTTATCATTTCTCTGAGAAGGGGAAAAAAGGGCGATCGCCTGCCACCATGGTCTGCTAAATGCCCCGGTACGCCTCTAGCACCATGGGGGGGCTTCGTTCTCTCGGGGGGCATAGCGTAGGCGTGGAGATGGGGCGTAATCACAGCGGCAAACCAGCGATCACCCTAGGTGCTTACAGGATGTGATGGGTTCATCTAGCTCAGCCCCGCGACATAAAAAAGAGGGCGCACTAGCACCCCCCTCTCGTTCATTCAAGGGCTGAGCCCACTGCAACTTAGCGTTTCTTGATGTCTTTAGCCATATTGCGGAACATGTCCATGCTGCTATCCAACTTACGCTGCCCAGTCGCCTCGTTGGTGTTGAAGGACGGAGTAGGCGTATTAGGCGTAGATGACATGGACTGAGTTGAGCCAGAGGCCGTGGAATCCCGCTTCACCGGTTGAGGGGTTGTAGATTTGGTGAAGTCCATGGTTTCCATGGCGGATACGGCTTTGGTGTACTCGCCAACCACTTTCCCCTTGGGGAAGGTTTTCTTAACCGACTTGGCGGTTCTCATATAGTCGATGTTGCCGTAGGTTTTGGCTTCATCGGGATCTAGAAAATAGGCCGTAGATTCTTTGGGAGTGTTCTTATCAGGCTGGGTGGAGGAGGAATCGTCTTGCTTCTTCTTCGACCCAAAAATGCCGCGAATAAATCCTGTCATGGTTGCCTATGCCGTCTCATAATGCGCTTGTACCTTAAATTCTATTAAAAAAATGTAAATAAATCTGAAATCAACGTGACAAAGCTGCTGATTTTCCGCCATGGGTTGCAAATTCGTGCAGGCATCTCTGCGATCGCCCAATCACTCAAGGCTGATCTATCCGCTGCAGCAGTTGCCGCACCACCGCTGCATCCTGAGCCAGGGGGGCCGCATCGAGATAGGTTTGGAGATCGCGGCTGGCATCGGCCCATTGGCCCAGTTGGTAATAGAGCAGGCCGCGATCGCGGGTTTCCTGCAGGGCATCTGGGCAGAGCATGATGATCCGCTCAATATCCGCTAAGGCTTTCAGCCATTCGTTGTGGTGGAGATGGATATATTTCAGGTTGGTTAGCAGGCGGGCCAGAAAACGATGGGCATCAATGGCATCCGTGTAGGCAGCTTGCCACGGCACAGGGCGGCCATAGATGTGATCGAGGCGAGCTTGGCAGTCTTGCTGAAATAAAATCTCTCCGCCATGGAAGGGATCCACAAAAACCTCCATCTCGTTCACCATAGGGCGGATGAGGAAATGCCCCGGTAGACCAATGCCCACCATGGGAAACTCTAGCCGCTGGGCCAATTCTAGGTACACCAAGGACAGGGTGATGGGAATGCCGGTGCGGCGATCGAGCACCTGGTTGAGGTAGCTATTTTTAGGATCGTAGTAATCTTTTGTATTGCCGGTATAGCCCAAATCATCGTAGAGATATTGGTTGATGGTTTGAATCAGGCGTAGGGGATAGGGCTCCAGGGGCAGGCGATCGCTAATGGCCAGGGCCATGGCATCGAGTTGCTCTAGGTAGACCTCGACGGCAAGATGGGGATACTCTTCTTGGGCAATGTACAACGCTGCCTTGGCGATATTCATCTGCGCTGGCGGTTGCTGCACTTCATCCCAAAAGAGCTGTCGGGCTTTTAGGTTCGAAATCATACACCCCCCAGTTGATTGAGCAGCCAGGCTAAGCGAACCTGGGCAATATCTAGACTATCGAGAATCTTCGAGTTGGGGGGCAGGTCATTGAGTCCACTGTCTTGATCCGGCACACCTCCCAAACGGGTCACGGTGCTGCGCAGGCGATCGGAAAGCAGGATCGAGAGGGCCCGGTAGAAATGGGAGGCAAACGCCACATCTTGAGATAGCTTGGCGGTGAGCATCAGGCGCGGGATTGCCCAAACCGATGCATCTTCTAGGGCCTGGACGGTAGCGGAGGGAGGACGATCTTCAACAAATGACATTTCGCCCACCAACTCTCCCACCGAGAGATGGGCCACTTCTCGGTTGCCCAAGGCTTGGACGCAAACGGCAAAGGTGCCGGTCAAGATCAAATATAAAGCGTCAATAGACTCACCTTCTTGGATCAGCATTTGTCCGGCCGTGAGGTGGCGGTGTTGTCCGCTGGTGAGCAGCCATTCAAAGTCGCGATCGCTGAGTTCTGCCAGAATATAGAGTGATTTTTTCATAACCGTGGTTTGAATAATGGACTATAGGTGAATGGCCAAACCCATCGCATCCCCAGAGCGATCGCCATGGATTAGGGCAGCGTTGCTGGGGGATGGTTGATGGTAGCTGATTTCGTTCAAAAATGTCCTCGTCCGATCATCCTAAAAGGGCGATCTACAAGGGCGATCGCTCTGGTTTGCTCCCATTGGAGGACGGCGGTAGATGGTAGTCTTGCCCCGAGCCGTACTGCCAAGCGTCGAGTAGGCGGCTGAGGTAGTAGCGCTGGGGGTTGGGCAAGGTTTTAATCTGAGATTGCCACAGGGCTCCGATCTGGAAGAGCGCAGCGTAGAGCCCCAGATTGAGGTAGTGTCTTGTCCAAGCCAGCAGGGCCAGGATGCCCACTTGGGGGACGACGTTGATCACGGTGCCTGGATGGAATAGGCCGGTGCGCACCAGGGTTTGCAGCAGGGCCGGAAACTGCACTACGTCTTGCAAAAAGGGCTTAAGGACAGGATCGCCCAACTGGGACATTTCTTGGAAGACGGCGGCCAGGAGTTCATTGATCTGCTGGGGGGCGATCGCTTGCTGAACGCCGACGCTCATGGCTTTTTGGAACAGCCAGGTGACGCTGAGATTGGGCTGGTAGGGCTGCAGGCGCGCTAGGGCCGCTTGGCTGAGCAGGTCGGCATCGAGGGCGCTATGGATGCCCTGGGTGAGGCGATCGAGATGGCGAATCATGTTGCCAAAGCCGCCAAAACTTAGGGGTGACTGACTGCCGCTGCTGTCGCCAATGGGCAGAATTCGATCCCAGGGCGATCGTAGGGGACTGTGGCGATAGCAAGGAAAAAAGCCAAAGAGGGCGCGTTTCCAGGTGAGGCTATCTAGCTCAACGCCTTGATAATCCGGCAAGAGGCGTAAATAGTCGTCAAATAGGCTTTCTAAGCTAGGGCGATCGGGGTGCAGATCCACATAAGTGAAGAGATAGGTGGTGCGGCCATCCTTGGCAGGAAACGCTTCCCAAAAATACTGGCACTGGTGCTGAATCGGCGTGAAGGAGACAAAGAGGTCGCCGGTGGCATTTTCCGGGTAGCCACTGGCACAGGTGCCGACGACTAAACAAGCGGCGTCGGGTGGCGCACCTTGGCGGGCCTGTAGGGCAATGGGCGAAAAATGCCCCATGGCATCCAGCACTAAGCGGGTGGTGAAGGTCTGAACGTGATCGCCTTGGCGGGTCGCGATCGCCACCCCGTTGCTGTGAACCGTGAGAGACTCCACCGCCGTCTGCTCCAGCACCTGCCCGCCCGCCTCTAGAAATCGCTGTTTCAGGCAGTCCAGCAGGATCACCGGATCCACACCGCTGTTAAGGACACCATCGACCCAAACGCCTGGGCCATCGCCAAACTGAATGCGTGCCGGGCCATAGTCCGTGGCGATCGCAGCCTCTAATTCCGCCGCCGACAGCAGCCCCACCTGCACCAAGGCCGCCAGTTCGTGGCGCGAAATATTCCACTCCTGCTCCCGGCCCTTGAGCACACCGCGCTCCAGCACCGCCACCCGCCAACCCCGCTGGGCCAAGGCGCAGCCGATCATAATCCCCAGCGTGCCGCCACAAACAGCCACGTCCCAGTCGGGCGACGCAAGGCTGGTATCATCTTGATGGACGACCGTCGGGCTGGGAATGTGGCCCTGTTTGTAGTCCTGCCAGCGGGCATCTAGGCGACGCAGACCGCTGAGGCTATCACCGGGGAGTTGGGAGAGAATCTGTTCAGTGTGGGTCATAGGGGCAGGATGGCATGGAGTCGCTATCTTGATCCTAGCGCTCTCCTTCGGAAATCCTGCAGATCCCTACGAATCCCTAGAGAGTGTCCTCTCCGGCATAGGGCATCCGAGTCGGGGGCACAATCATGTGGCTAGCCATGAAAAACTCCACCAAGAGGGAGCCAAAGCGGATCACATCGCCATCATGGAGATCGTAGCGATCGCCTGCTCCTAGGCGCTGTCCGTTGATCCAGGTACCGTTGCTGCTGCCCACATCGGCAAGGTAAAACTGACCGGAATGGTGACCAATCACCGCATGGTGCCGCGAAATGGACAGGTGTAAAATCGGCAGGGCACAGCTAGAATGACGACCGACTAACCAACTAGAGGCGATCGCCGTTGCCCAGGCCTCGCCCACCCGCTCGGCAGACGCGACCAGATTGGTGACTAAAAAATTGGTGCGTCCTGTGGCGATCGCCTGAATATAGTTGGAGGTTACCTGGCAGCGTTCCCGCACCTTGAGGACGGGCTGCATAACCGTTTTCACTTTATCCAAGTTATAGCCGCAGTCGGCAATTAACGAACAAGAGACCGACGGTGGACATTCCACAACGCTAAAGGGCCAGTCGGTAGATGAACTAGGCCAGGAAGGCTGCACGTCTAAGTTTGACATCGTTCGTACTGAGTTCTCTCTGAAAGTCGTTAGATTAACTCTGCTCTGAGAAAGAACGGATGAACGCCGCTGGCGATCGCCCTAGGTCTCTCAGAATCGCACCCTCGCTTAACTGCCTGCGCTGTGGAGTTAGGCTTCCTATCCTGCTCCACCCTGCACCCTTCCGAACGAAATGCCCTGCGGGAAGGCTTACGCTTCCACACCCTAGTGTTACGGTATGTCTGGTACGGTACGTCGGCGATCTTCTGGCTGTTGGGCGATCGCCCATTGGCCATGACCAATCACGAAGTACGAATGAACGTGCGTGCATTTACGAATGAACGGAGCGCGATCGCATCGATATCGCACCTGTAGATTCCGCAATTAAAAGCTACTGAGTCTCATTCTTTAAAGCGTATGGCCCTTAAATTCATGAAAACTTCATAAAATCAATAATTTTTAGTGAAAAATTAATCCTCTCGGAAGACGCCGGGGCGATCGTGAGCTAAGCCGCTGCTTGGAAGGGCGAACTAGGCTGGGGTTGGGATAAAAACTTCGGTGGGACGTCAAGTTTTCGGAGACAATGATAGACGGTGAAAAATCGGTCGGCCCAAGACCGAGCCGCCAAACACTGGCTTCCACTCCACTCCTATCGTTTTGACTGATGCCGATGAAATCTTATCTCGCTGCTGCTGTGCAGATGAACAGTCTGCCTGATATTGAAAAAAACCTGGTTCAGGCAGAAGACCTGATCGATCTGGCGGTACGTCAGGGAGCGCAATTGATTGGACTTCCTGAAAACTTCTCCTTTATGGGCGATGAAGCCGACAAGCTGGCCCAAGCTGAGGCGATCGCCACCCAAAGCGAAAAGTTTTTGCGCACCATGGCCCAGCGCTATCAGGTGACCCTGCTCGGGGGTGGGTTTCCAGTGCCGACAAGCGACGGGAAAGTCTACAACACGGCGCTGCTGATGGGCCCCGAGGGCCAGGAACTGGCTCGCTACCAAAAAGTACATCTCTTTGATGTGAATCTGCCGGATGGCAATACCTACCATGAGTCGAGCACGGTGACGGCCGGCACCCAGCTACCGGGGGTCTACGCGTCGCCAGACCTCGGTAACCTAGGGCTGTCGGTGTGCTATGACGTGCGCTTTCCAGAGCTCTATCGCCATCTCTCAAAGCTGGGGGCAGAGGTCTTGTTTATTCCAGCAGCCTTCACCGCCTACACCGGCAAAGATCACTGGCAGATTTTGCTGCAGGCCCGGGCGATCGAAAATACCTGCTACGTGATTGCGCCGGCCCAAACCGGCAAGCACTATGCCATGCGCCAAACCCATGGCCACGCCAGCATTATTGATCCCTGGGGTATGGTCTTGGCCAATGCGGGCCATAAACCCGGCGTGGCGATCGCTGCCATTGAACCCAGTCGCCTTGGCCAGGTGCGGCGGCAAATGCCTTCTCTAGAACACCGAGTCTTTGCCTAGCCCATTCGCCGAGTCCATTTGCCGAGTCCATTTACCTAGTCCATTAATAGTGTTTGCTTAGCTAGTCCATCAGGATAATCAATGGGGACATTGGGGCGATCGCGGCTATAGTCTTGGCCACACCTACGTTTGAATAATGGGCTAGGTCTGGGACGCGATCGCCCGGCATTGGAAACTCATGACGTCGGGTGATCCTCTCTTGTAAAGAACCTTGTAGAGTAAACAGAATGAGTTGTGGAACCCATGGTTAACCTTATGACTTGGCTACCCTTGCCCATCGCGGCGTTTTTGAATCCCAGTATGCTTGTTCCTCCCCTATTAGCCACCAGCGAAGCGGCTGAGGCGGGAGGATTCATTTTGGCGGGTGTGCTGGTCAGCCTCATTTCGGTGTATTTAGCGGCCAAGATCGGCGGCGAAATTTGTGCCCGCATCAACCTGCCGCCCGTGTTAGGCGAGTTAGTCGGGGGGGTTGTCGTTGGGGTTTCTGCTCTGAATCTCTTGGTGTCACCGGAAACGGCTGGGACTGCCGATCACTCGCTGATCATCCGGTTTTTGGAAACGACGGCTGGACTCTCGCCAGAGCTAGCACCAACGGTCTTTGAAGCAGAGAGCGAAGTGATCTCCGTTCTGTCAGAACTGGGCGTGATCATCTTGCTGTTTGAAATTGGTCTTGAATCAGATCTAAAAGAACTGATCCGCGTGGGGCCCCAGGCAGCGATCGTTGCTGTTGTTGGGGTGGCTGTGCCGTTTGCTGCCGGTACCGCCGGCTTGATTGCTTTCTTCGGTGTGCCAACTGTGCCGGCTATTTTTGCTGGGGCTGCCCTAACGGCGACCAGTATCGGTATCACGGCCAAGGTTTTGGCCGAGCTCCAGCAGTTGAAAACGAAGGAAGGCCAAATCATCATTGGGGCAGCCGTGCTCGACGATGTCCTGGGCATTATTGTGCTGGCCGTGGTAGCAAGTTTGGCTAAAACCGGAGAAATCCAGATCTCGAACGTGATTTTCCTGATTGTGGGAGCGGCATCATTTCTCATTGGCTCCATCCTGCTTGGACGCTTGCTCAGCCCTATTTTTGTTTCCTTGGTCAACCAACTTCAGACCCGAGGACAGCTCATTCTCACCTCTCTCGTGTTTGCCTTTACCTTGTCCTACATTGCCTCAGCGATTCAACTAGAGGCGATCCTTGGGGCCTTTGCCGCCGGCTTAATTTTGGCGGAGACTGAGAAACGCCACGAGCTAGAAGAACAGGTGCTGCCCATTGCAGACATGCTCGTTCCAGTCTTTTTTGTGACGGTGGGAGCCAGTACCGACCTCAGCGTTTTAAATCCCACGGTGCCCAGCAATCGCGAAGGGTTGATTATTGCGGCTTTCCTGATTGTGGTGGCGATTATCGGAAAGGTAGTCACAGGATTTACCGTCTTTGGGCAGCCGGGTATCAATCGTTTAGCGATCGGGGTCGGGATGGTGCCACGGGGCGAAGTGGGTCTGGTATTTGCCGGTGTGGGCTCTGCCAGTGGCGTGCTGTCAGAATCCCTGGAGGCTGCCATCATTGTGATGGTGATCTTAACGACCTTTGTGGCACCGCCGCTGTTGCGAGTTGTATTTCAGCAAGGTTCAGGCTCATCCCAAGATCTGCAACCCTCTGCCGCAGCCGTGGCTGGAGCGGATGGAGCTACGCTGAATGCCCAACCTGAGCAGGCCTTAGAGGATTCCGAGAACAAATCTTAGCGTTAGATGGGGAACCCTCGTTGGTGTTTCCTGGTCTAGTCCTAACTTGTGATCAGGTTTGATTTCCTTGTGTTCCTTCCCTGGTTGATAGGGATTGGCACGTTCCGTTGTTGTCTGACGGCGGCGCTAAACTTGCATTCACCGGATTACCCAGAGCATGACTGTTGTTGGCCTGAGGTGATGATAGGGCGATCGCCTCTATCACCATCAAGTAGCGTCATTTTTCAAGCATTTCGCCTACACTAAGCTACTCAGTCTTGTTCTGAGACGATCGATACAGGAGAACTGCGACGGTTGTCCCCCCGGTGGGACATAGCGTCTAACTGTTTAGGAGGCTCATGTGAACGTTCATTGGCTACTCTCTGGCATGATCGGAGCGATGGGAGCGATCTTGATTGCCCTGCCGGCCGATGCTGGGCAAATCCAATCTTGGTCCTACGATAGCCGTGCCAATCGCCTTGTTTTTTCCACCTCGTCTGGCGTCCAACCCCGTGCTCAACTCATTTTCAACCCCACCCGGTTAGTGATTGATCTGCCCGGTACCACGTTGGGATCGGCGGCCAGTAGCCGGATGATTGGCACCGAGGTAGCGGAGGTGCGGCTCGGACAGTTTAATAGCCAAACGGCCCGGATTGTCATTGAGCTGAGCCCTGGCTATGTGATCGATCCCCAGCAGGTGGTTGTTCAGGGAGAAACGCCAACCCAGTGGATCGTGCAGTTACCAACGCCGGAACGCGGAGCAACGCCGACAGCGATCGCTCCCTCACCCACCTCATCCCCCCCATCTACGGCAACGAGTCTGCCGGCTGGGGCCGCCACTCGCCTAGAGAATGTGCGCGTCACGCCCGATGGCTTTTTCATTCGCACCACCGGCGATACCGCTGCTGTAGACGTGGATCCATCGGAGCAGGAGATCACGGTAGACCTCACGAACACCGTTTTATCCTCCCAAGTGATGGCTAGCTTGCCCGTGAACCGCTATGGCGTCAGCCAGCTTTCCTTTAGCCAGCTTGATACCTCACCACCCACGGCTCGGATCACGATGAGCTTGAGCCAGGAGGACATGGAGTGGCGGGCTAGCTCCAGCAGCGGTGGCGTGGTGCTGTTGCCTGTGGATGGAGCCCTGGCCCGAGAGTTGGATCAGCTCCCCTCTGACCTCAGTGAGGTGCCGGCGCAGGCATCTCCTAGCTCAGGCTCCTTGTCTACGATTCAGGCGATCGCCCTCCAGGATGGTGAAACCCAACTGTTGATCCGCGCCGATGGCCCCATCCAACCGACCAGCCAATGGGATGCCGCTAGTGGCAGCTATCAGATTACCGTCGCCGGGGCGCAGTTGGCAGAACGACTTTCTGGCCCCCAACTGAGCGCCACGAGCCCCCTAGTGCGGGTGCGGGTGCGACAGGCCACGGCGGATACGGTGGTCATCCAAGTGGAGCCGGCACCAGGCACCCAACTCGGCGATCTGAATCAACTCAGCTCCCAGCTAGCGGCTCTGTCCATCAACCGTTCTGATCAAGCCATTGCGGTGCCGCCGCCCAATACGTCGGGCAGTTCAGGGACAGCCTTTGGGGTGCAGAATCCAGAGGGGCGCGTGGTGGTGGTCATCGATCCGGGGCACGGCGGCCGGGATCCGGGCGCGGTGGGTCGTGGTGGCATCCAGGAAAAAGACATCGTGCTGTCGATTTCCAACCAAGTTGCTAGTCTGCTAGAACAACAGGGCATTATGGTGGTGATGACCCGCCAGGATGATCGTGAGGTGGATTTGCAGCCCCGAGTCTCCATGGCAGAGCAGGCCAATGCTGATTTGTTTGTGAGTATCCATGCCAACGCCATCAGCCTCAGCCGTCCTGAGGTGAATGGTGCGGAGACCTACTACTATTCCGATTCAGGGTTGCGGCTAGCTCGGGTGATTCACGACAGTATGCTGGGAACAGGTGTGAACGATCGCGGCATTCGCCAAGCGCGGTTCTATGTTCTTGTGAATACATCAATGCCTGCCGTTCTCCTAGAAACTGGGTTCGTGACCGGTGAAGAGGATGCACGACTGTTGGCCGACCCAGCCTTTCGCACCCGCATGGCTGAAGCGATCGCCAACGGCATCGCCCAGTATGTCCGCCAAAATTTCTAAAAATTTCTAATAGAGCGATCGCTCTACTAGGATGCTTGTTCGCTCGGGGATGGGTTCTCCACCCCAATAGCTCCCACGCTTGTTGACCGTCCTGTTTTCATCCCTTGATAGTTCACAGTTCCTATGCCTAATCTTTCAGCCTTGGATTTGCCGCTGCCCGGTGTTCAGCCTGCCCGCATTGGAGTGTTTGATAGCGGTGTGGGCGGTCTCACCGTTTTGCGTGAACTCTATCGCCAGTTACCCCAGGAATCGATCCTCTACTTTGGCGACACGGCCCGCCTGCCCTACGGCGAGCGATCGCCCGCTGATATTCTGCAGTTTGTGCGCGAAATTGTGGCCTGGATGATGCAGCAGCAGGTCAAAGCTATCCTCATGGCCTGCAACACCAGCTCTGCCCTGGCTTTGGAAAGCATTCAGTCAGAATTTCCGGTGCCAATTTTAGGGTTGATCTTGCCCGGTGCGCGGGCGGCCGTCCAGCAGGGGCGGCGGATTGGCGTGATTTCTACCCCAGCAACGGCCAAGAGCCACGCCTACCAGCAGGCTATTCAGGAAATTGACCCTAGCGCTCAGGTTTGGGAAGTGGGCTGTCCGGAGTTTGTGCCGCTGATTGAGCAAAATCAAATTCACAGCCCGCAGATGCGACGGGTGGCGGAAGCCTACCTACAGCCCCTGATCGACCGGCAAATTGACACCTTGATCTACGGCTGCACCCACTACCCCCACCTGGCCCCGGTGCTGAAGTCTATTTTGCCGAAAACGGTGCAGTGCATCGATCCAGCGGCTCATGTGGTGATGGCGGCGGTTCAAGAACTGGAACTTCTCGGGCTGCGATCGCCCCAGCTTGCCATGCCCACCCGCTTCTGCGTCAGCGGTTCACCCCAGCAGTTTGCCCAAATCTCTAGCCAGTGGCTGGGCTTTACACCCCAAGTGGAGGCGATTTCCCTCCATGAACTGTCGGCCTGCGTGGGAGCCCAGGCCGATTTGGCCTAGGACGTTGTTTGCCAGGATTCTAGTGGCCAGGATCTAAGCCCGAAGCGATCGCCAGAAAGTAGCGATCGCTTCTGCAAGACCCCATGCACTCAGGAATTCTCACGAGTTGTTACATAAGTTTACTAATCTTCGTGATCCTCAAATGGATCGCTAAGCTCCCGAGACGGTGGCCCAAATGAGGTGTAGATTGCCCAGCCTGTCACGGCCACCATTGCCGCGCAGATCGTAATTCCAAGCACCATGGCAGGTTCTAGTTGCATAACTTAAAATCAAATCCACAAATATACGTGCGTCCTTCCCATATAATATTACAGATAATTAAACCGCTTAGAATTTCACGACGGGTTACTCATGGCACAACGGACTTGGTTAGGAGACTTGATCAGACCCCTTAACGCTGAATACGGTAAGGTTGCTCCCGGTTGGGGAACGACTCCGCTCATGGCCGTGTTTATTTTGCTATTCTTCGTCTTTTTGCTCATCATTCTGCAAATCTACAACTCCTCCATCATTTTGGATGGGCTAGATGTGGACTGGAGCACCTTAGGCAAATAGTTGATTGGTTCACACATACCTTCAAATTGGGATTCATTTGTGGTTTGCAAATGGGTTCTCTACCCCGGTCTCACCGGGGATTTTTATGGGCATGCACCTAGGTATGTCCCCCAGGCATGAATCGGGTATGAACCATGTATGGACGCAGAGGCTCTAGGGGCGATCGCTCATCCTAGTTCCCATTGTTGTGCAAAAAAATGTCCCAGACTAGGAGCATTTTGCGCTAGGGTGAATAACAAGCTAGCTTGCGCCACGCCCCCCTTGGCTGATCCAACCTGCGGTAGGCAGTCGGCGGTGTGGACTGCTCAGGGATCTTGATTCCTAGGTACCACGCCCTCAAGGTTGGCTCATGTTCTGCTGGGTGGAAGCTGAGTGACTATCACGCTTAAAAGGCTCATACTGTTTGGTGCTGCCGTAGGAGAACTAGACCATGAATGTATTCGGGATTGGACTACCGGAAATGGCCGTGATCACAATCTTGGCCCTTGTAATTTTTGGCCCGAAGAAGCTTCCAGAAATTGGGCGTAGTCTCGGTAAAGCCATTCGCGGGTTCCAAGAGGCGTCTAAAGAATTTGAAACTGAGTTCAAGCGGGAAGCCGAACAACTTGAAAAGGTCAGTAAGCAGCCCATGGAGGCTACCCTAGAACCTCCCACGCCCAAGGCTCTAGGTTCAACATCGGAGCCTGAAGCTGACATCGAAACGGCCAAGACCGAAGAGCCAGCTACCTCCGAGTCATCGGTAGGTTAAGGGCAACTGCACCTAGCCCATGTCAGATGGTTAGCTAGATCCTCAAAAGCCTTTACCCACGCCCCTTGGGTGAGGGAACCAGAAGGGTGGATCAGCTCCCCTTGCAAGCGCGGCTAGGGATGGTAGACGGGCTGCAGGATGGGCGAAGGGCTTGTCGAGCGATCGCAGCTTGGCATTGATATCGGTTGTGTCAGGTCAACGACTGGGGCTGACCAAGCATCCCTGGGGCGATCGCTCCGGGGCTTTTCCATGGGGCAAGCGGCTCCATCCAAGCTCGGCAGCTCAGTCTAGACCTCCTACCCCATCTTCAATGACCCGCTTGCTCTCGCCCTCAAGTCTTTTCCCCAAAAGCAAGGGATGTATCCCGTTGAAGTCCCCCAGTCTGGAGTCTTTGACCTAGGACAATAGACAGCAGATTTCAGCGCAGTTCAGTGCTCGACAATGCAAAGCACCACCATGGCTAATCCTTCCTCTCGCGAGCCATCGCGATCGCCCGACACCGAGCCGCCTGCCCTCGTGATTCCCCAACTGATCGTGGGACTAGGCAACCCAGGACGGCAGTATGATCAAACCCGGCATAACGTGGGCTTTATGGCCGTCGATCGTCTGGCCCAATCCTGGCAGATACCGCTGGCGGATCATAAGAAGTTCAACGGCTATTTTGGCGACGGGCGCGGCCCCCATGGCGATCGCATTCTGCTGCTCAAGCCGACGACCTATATGAACCGCTCTGGGCAATCCATTCGTGCAGTGGTGGACTGGTTTAAGCTGCCGCCAGAATCGGTGCTGATCATTTACGACGAAATGGATTTGTCCGTCGGACGCTTGCGGATGCGCCTATCGGGATCGGCGGGCGGCCACAATGGCATGAAGTCAGCGATCGCTCACCTGGGCACCCAAGCATTTCCACGGCTGCGCATTGGCATCGGCAATCCCAGAACGGAAACCCCAGGGTCTAATCAAGGCACGGTATCCCATGTGTTGGGCAAGTTTTCCCCCGCCGAAGGCAAGGTGATTGCCGACATTCTCACTTTGGTGCTGGATGCCGTGGAGATGGGACTGAAACAAGGCATGGCCAAGTCCATGAGCCTTTATAACGGGCGATCGCTCGACCTTCCTCCAGCTAGGAGCTAGGCGCACGTCTAGGACTAGACCGCATTGCTCACCCAGTCAGTGATTGAAATCCATGAAGGGTGCCTTTATGATGGCCCTCGTTTATCAGGTTGGCCATGGCAATGGGCGCTGATGGGTCGACCACCCGTTCCCCTTGTCCGGTCAGTTGTAGTGGTGGAGCAGGCACCTTGGCATCGAAACGACGATTACCCCAAACCACAGCCCATGTCCGCATCACCCATCAATCTTGGCAGACCGGTCGCATTGAGGGTGAGGTGCGGGCCAATGATTACGAATGGCAGTTCCAATGGAAGTTTCGCGTCGGAGAACTGTCCATTGAGCCTTCCTTGGGGCGAGCTCTGATTCAAGATCCCCTAGGACGCTTTTTGGAACGCTCCGACTATCAGCTTGAACCGGGGGGAGACTATTCCTTCACCATTCGTGCAGACATTTAAGGAGCATTGAGGGCACCTGGAAACGAGCTAACGACGATGGTTGAATGACGCGAAAAGCCTTGCCACAAGGGCGATTGGAATGACTCCGATCGCTCTTTGTTGTCAGGGACATGAGGGAGAAGCAGTTCTCAGAAAGTAATATTCAACACTTCTTGGGTATGTTAGATTATGGGAAACTTCACGAAATCATTACATTTAAGTTTGAAAATCCCAAGAAACTTCGCTTTAAATCGTCATAAATGGTGCATTATCCAACATGTCTTCTCAATCTCTCAGCAGTTTTCGTAAGGGTCATGAATGTTTGGATGCGCAGGATACCTCTGCTTTAAACTCCATCTTCTTTACATCCATTCCCCCGGAGCGCATGGGTTTGAACGGTGACTATGACCATGATGGCTTAGCTAAGCGGGTGAGCCTAGTTTTGAGTGATCAGTTCAGTTCTAGTGACCTTCAGGATCTGCACGTTGCTCAACGCGGAGCCGTTGTGGTGTTAACGGGCAAACTCGAAACGCGATCGCTCCTGGAAAGCATCACCCAAGTTGCCCAAGCCGTCCATGGTGCGGCCGAGGTAGAAACCTTAGGCGTGCGGATCCTAGATCCTGTAGCCGACTACAGCTACCTCCCCAACTTTTCGCCCTTCAGCTCTTCGTCCTACGCCTACTAATCCCATCGGGCAGAAAGGTTGCGTTGGGGTGCTTAAGCCCAAGACCCCTATCTTATTCTGATATCCAAAGATAATCTGCCATCGGTGGGAGGGGCTCACCGGACGGCAAAGTTAACTCTGCAGGTTCATCTCCTACGGGCGTGTCACTCAATAAAAGCGATCGCTGCTGAAAAACGTTGGGCCGGTCATCCAGCCGCCGCTGCACACGGCTGGGGATGCCATAGTGGTAGACAATATGTCCCCGTCCAGCTAAAACAACCATGACCGTATCGGGGCGATCGCTCACAAAGGCGGCGATCGCCTCTGCCATGGTTTCATCCCAGAGCACCTGAGCCAGAAAAAAGTTTTCAAACCCTTGGCTATGACCATGGGAATGCTGGGCGTAGAGATCCCACAAAAGCTGGCGATAGCCTACGGAACTGGTGTCTAGATCTTGGATATCTGGCACCCAGCGATCGTCCTCGGGCTGGAAACCCAGCAGACCCTTTTGGGCCACCCGCCGGGTAATTTCTGTGGGGGTATTCAGCGCCACCACCGGCAGTTGATGGGCTTGGGCAAAGCGCAGGATTGGCGCGTAGTACTCCCAATCGTAGCCCCAGCGCTGATCATACTCCGTCTGTTCCCGAAGTTCAGCTTCGCTGATGTCACCGGCAAGGTACTGATCAAGGCTGGCTTGGAAGGGCCGCTGGATCATTTCTAGACCGATCGCCAGATTGGGATTGCGATCGTAGAGCTGTTGGATAATGGCCAACTGGCTAGCGTGGTCGGCAGCTTGGTTATGGGTTTCCCCCAAATACACCACGTTCATCTGGGCCAGCTCATCCAAAACCCGATCTACCGCTACTACTTGCATCCCCTCTCGCAGATTAGACACCGTCTGGGCCTGGCTACTCAGGGGCGCAGACAGGACTAGGGCAATGGAAAGGCTGGATAGGAGAGCGATCGCACGGGTGGAGATAGGCATAGGAGAGTGCTGTGGATGGGCGCATCTTCTATCATGCCTGAATGCCATAAAAAAGAGGTGAGCCGTGGCCCACCTCTAAACGCCAATATGAACAATTCAGCCGTAGATAGCCCGAAAACCGGCCCTACGGTACCGCTTACAGAGTGCGGAAGTTAGCGGCGGTGAGGGTATCCGCATCCACGCGCTGCAAGACCGCGATGTCTCGCCGTCCGACCTGAACCAGGGTATTGCGTCCCTGCTGGGTGAGGGTCAGATCGCTAAAGGATAGATCACCTAGGAGACCGATGCGATCGCTCTGCTGCCGATTGAAGTCGCGAATGGTGTCTACACCAGGACGTCTGCCAATGATAAAGAAGTCACGATCCGCGCCGCCAAGCAACACATCATTGCCTGCACCGCCATCCAGCACGTCATTACCCGCGCCGCCCCGGAGAACATCGTTGCCGGAGTTGCCATTCAGGCGATCGTTGCCAACACCACCATTCATGCGATCGCTATTGCGACCACCGATCAGCCGGTCATTGCCCGCATCGCCATTCAGCACATTATTGCCAATGCCGCCATTGAGCACATCATTGCCGCCCAAACCGCGCAGGACATCGTTGCCCCCAAAACCTACCAGCACATCATTCCGTGGGCCGCCCGACAGCACATCACGACCGTTGGAGCCCCGTAGGAGGAAGGGGCGAGTCAGGACGATATCGTTGCGCACCTCTAGGTTTTGGATGCGGCGATCGCGCTGAGCTGGTGTATCCCGTTCATTGAAGGAATTGGTGGGAAACTGATCTAGCAAATATTCCGCTAGGGCATCCTGCTCGGTGCCATTATCCGCATCCGTGGCATTGCCTGTCCGCACGCCCTCTTCTGCCAAGTCCACCCGCTCGGTGGCAAAGAAATCTAGCGGATAGCTATCGCCACCGTCGGCTAAAAAGCTCAGGGTGACCATACGAATTTCCCGGTTGGGATTGCCCACGAGGCGGCCGTTGCGCACCAGCACATCCACCACGCGGCCGTTATCATCCAGCAGCGCTAGGTTACGAATGCGATCGCCCTCGGTGACCACCGTGCCGTTATCGCCAAACTCAATGGCGGTGCGGGTTGCATCAAAACTGAAGGACATGCCGCCCACTTGAGGAAACTGACCTGGGGTTGCGCCGTCTCCGCTGGCCGCCACCCCATGCTCCATCAGGTAGCGCAGTTCCTGGGCCGTGACGGTGACTAAGGATAGTTCGTTGTTAAACCGTAGGGCATTGCTGACATCGAGCTGTGAGATGTCGCCCGCTTCCTTACCCGCCAGCGGGTTGGCGCTGGGTGGGAGCTTCAGGGCATCGTCGGGATCGGTGGAACCAGCCGGAAAGGTAACAAAACCGATGTTGTCGCGAATACCGCCGCCATTTTTCAACGACACCTGTACGGTGCGATCGCTTTGTCGAGCAGCGAAGAGGTTGGCATCAGCGGTTAAGTTACCTAAGTTGGTTTCTTGAGTACGCACATCCCCACGGCTGCCGTTTAGGAAAACGGAGGTGTTGCCAAAAATCGAACCATCTAGACTAGAGATAATCGTCGATAGGTCATCCACAATCTGCTGAATTTCAGGATCCACCAGATTTTCTGCATTTAGAGCTGCAACGCCAGCAGCATCGGTGGCATAGGCTCCACTGACCGCCGAGTCAATGCTGTCTGGCAGGATGACGCCATTGTCATCAAAGGTCACCACCAGTTGCCCCACATAGCGGTAGTTGCCATCGGTGTTAACCACCACCACGGGTTCTGCCTTGGGTGCGCCGTTGCTATCGGTGTCCACAATGATCGGATAGTTGCCAGCCGCAACGTCTCCAGCTCGGAGGGTATCGGTATCATCAGCCAGAATGGTGTTGGAGCCACCCGCCATGATGATGTCTACCCCTTCGAGCAGACCAGCCAGCTCTAGCTCAATAGCAATTTGCTGCATGTGAGCCAGCAAAATAATGTGCTGAATGCCAGCATTGGTGAGGTTATCAACCTCTGCTTGGATCGCTGCCGCTAAGCTCTCAATGTTTTCAGTACCCAGAATATCCACATTGCCAGGTGACGAAATCTGGGCAAGCGTTGGCGTTGTGGCACCGACAATCCCGAAATCAATACCGCCTTCTTGAATGACCACGCTGCGAGCGATGGAGTTGGGCTGGGGCGCTGCACCATCGGGAACAACTAGTCCAGAGAGATTGGCGTCATTGGTGAAATCTAGGTTGCTGCTGAGATAAGGGAACAGCGCACCAGGGTAGTTGATGATTTCGCCATCAATGTCAACGGTGGCTGGTGATAGCAGATTTTGAATCGCACCGGTGCCCAAATCAAACTCGTGGTTGCCAAAAGCGATCGCTTGAAAGCCTAGTTCATTTTGAATCAGGATATCAGCCCGGCCGACTGCTCCCAGTAGCGTTTCGCTAGCGCTGAAAAATGGGCCGGGAATATAGGCATCCCCCGACGATAGCGTGAGGGTTCCATCTGCACCAAAGCCATCATTCCGTAGGGCATTGAGGACGGCAGAAAAGCGAGGGGCATCTTCAAGAGCAGGAATTCCTGCTTCTTGATCGGCCGTATGCAGCAGTTGGAGTGTAAAGGTCATGACCCAAAATCCGTGTAGTTTGACTGAACGATTGAGTGCGCAAAGGTCTCAATGTCCACACTTCCCACATGGGACTTAAGGTTAGGTCATTGTTAGGTTATGATCGTGCTACTGTTGCGTTAACGTAGTTGATTGAAAAGTAAGAAGCTTTAAAGTCTTGTTTGGTAAAGCTTTTGTCGATCAATCTAAGATCTAGAGATAATAATACCTTAAGCTTGGGTTAAATCTATCTAGATAGCTTAGGAGAAACTTAGGGTTTTGTTAATCGTTTGTTCATCTATTTTGCCCTGCGGTGTGCAGGGGGCGACGAATATGTCTTGAAACGCAGAGAGCGATCGCGCTGTCTATGTTGTATGTCCATGTTGTCATAGTCTGTCTGGTCTGGAGGCATGGGAGGGGGCAGTACAGCTCTGAGCCGAGGTGGGCAAGTGTTGATTGCTGCGGCTGCACTTGAAGACCAGCCCTACGCGATCGCTCCCTGTGATGGCTATAGTGCTGCGATCGCAATAGTGAACGGGTTTACGGTTGCCACCCGGGATAGAAGTCCATTTGAGGTAGCAGAAACAAGGGTGATGAGCCCCTGGCAATAGATGATAAGACTATGACTGAATGGGGAGTGGATTGGGAACGGAACTGGCTTTTTCCCTGCTTTAAAGCGACCTTGGGCAATGATGTTTTGGACGTCCATGTGGAGAACATCATAGTGGAGAACATCATAGAGTTCTGAGAGATATAATAGCTAACCAAGAGAAAATCAATGGCAGTTCCTAGGGGTCTTTGTCGCACAATTGATAAAGACCAAAGAAGAGGATGGGCTTGTCTATGTTTGCACAACTGCCAGAGCGGCAAATGCACGGAGTTCGTTGGGTATTAACGATGGGTTGGCTCTTGATCATTGCCTCCCTATTGTATGACCCTTGGACCTCGGCGCTAACCACCCCTGATCATCCTTGGAGTCCTTTGCGGCTTCAGGATACCTGCATCCAGGTGCAGGGAGAATGCTTATCTGAGCAGCCTTATCCCTTAGGAACAACCCTCTTCTGGGGAGCTATTGTACCATCCGCCATCTTCATTTTGCTGGTATTTGGCCATGAGCTATGGCGGCGGATTTGTCCCCTGTCGTTTTTGTCTCAAATCCCTCGGGCATTGGGATGGCAGCGGCAGTTTAAGCGAGAGAATAAAAAGACTGGCAAAGTACGTTACGAGTTGGCAAAGGTTGACTCAAATTCATGGCTGGGTCGCAATTATCCCTATGTGCAATTTGGTTGGTTATTTATAGGATTGTGCGGGCGAATTTTGTTTTTCAATGCCGATCGCTTGGTATTAGCGAGCTGGCTATTGTTCACCGTGGCAGCATCGATCGCGGTGGGCTACTGGTATGGTGGTAAATCCTGGTGTCAGTACTTTTGTCCAATGGCTCCGGTGCAAAGCATCTACAGTGAACCAGGAGGTTTATTAAGCAGCCCAGCCCATACGAGCGAGCAACTGATCACGCAATCCATGTGCCGTACGGTGCTGCCAGAGGGCAAGGAGCAAAGTGCCTGCGTCGCCTGTCAAAATCCCTGCATTGATATTGATGCGGAGCGCACCTACTGGAACAGCTTGAACAAGCGCGAAACCCCATTTTTATACTATGGCTATGTGGGCTTAGTCATAGGTTATTTTGTCTATTACTATCTCTATGCAGGCAACTGGGACTATTACTTTTCTGGCGTATGGGTGCGGCAACCCGATCAACTCGCGTCGCTGTTTAGCCCGGGGCTCTACCTGTTTGGACAGGTCATCAACATTCCCAAATTGGTTGCCGTTCCGCTCGTGCTGGGTGCCTGCACGGCGATCGCCTATGGGGGAGGCCGCTGGATTGAAAAACGGGCTAAAGCCTACAGTCGACGACATCAGACGAACGTGACGATCGAAACCATTCGGCATCGCATGTTTACCCTATGCACCTTTGGTATTTTTAACGTCTTCTTTATTTTTGCCGGGCGTCCCCTGGTACAGCTTTTCCCGTTGTCGGTGCAATACCTTTACGATCTGGGCTTGGTGACGCTGAGTACCCTCTGGCTTTATAAAACCTGGCGACGTAGCCCTGACCTCTATTCTCGTGAAAATCTAGCGCGGCGATTCCGTAAGCAGTTAGAGAAACTACAGCTCGATGTATCCCAGTTTTTAGAAGGACGGGCACTCAGCGATCTGAATACGCATGAGGTGTATGTGTTAGCCAAGGTGCTGCCTGGCTTTACCCGCGAGAAGCGACACCAGGCCTATAAGGGCGTGGTGCGAGAATCGCTAGAAGAAGGCTATGTCAACTACTCCAGCAGCTTAGATATGTTGCATCAAATGCGTCAAGAGCTAGGCATTACGGATGATGAACACCGCATTGTGTTAGAGGAATTGGGCATTGAAGATCCAGAATTACTTAATCCGTCCCGTCAACGCAGTTTAGAAAATCAGATTCGCTTAAGCGGCTACCGCAAATCCCTGGAGCGGTTAATGCTACTGCAAAGCAAGCAGCCTGATCGCACAGCCCTGGAGCCATCATTACCAGATTCAGCCGCGGTTCAGTCCTTACGCCGCCAATATTCCATCACCCCCCAGGAGGAAGAATGGATCTTGAGTGGATTCTCGGTTAATGCCAGTCGTGCCAAAAAGGCAGAGTTTCTAACCGCGCAGCTACCAGGACTCATCGAAAGCTACCGCGCACTCAATCAACCGATGTTGCATGAGCACAAGGCCGTATTAACCCTGCTACGGGAAAATATTAGTCACAAAAAAGAACTGATTGTGCGATCGCTTCTGGAAACCCTAGATCTTCTCCAGTCTGAGCCGGCCGCCTTCAGTCTGGCACAGTCTCTACAACATGCTGCACCTGTGGTCTTGGGAGATCTATTGGATCAAGAAAACTGGGGCGATCGCCTGCCGCCAGACATCCTGCATTGTTTGATCCAACCGGGAGAATCACCGGTATCCTGTTCACTGGAATTCTCCCCTGAGGCAATTCTGGGGCACCTAGACGTCTTGCTCCAAGAGCAAAATCCTATGATCCAGGCGGCAGCGCTCTATATGATTGCTCAACTAGACCCAGACCGCAGTCTAGCGATCGCTCGGAATCATCGCCACACGTTTAGTTCCCATCTTGTACAGGAAACCATTGATCAACTATTGACTTGGCAATCGTCGTCTACAGAAAAATTGACTCTGACCCAGTTCCCAACGCTGGAGAAATTGGTTTACTTATTTAATAGCGACTTTTTCCACCGAATGCAGAGTGACACACTCATTGCCCTTGCCGATCGAGCGGAGGTGAGACCCTACAATCAAGGGGATGTGATTACAGAAGCTGGAGATACTTGTCGAGAGTTGCTGCTGCTGATCGAAGGCGACGCCGACATCCACTATCAGACGGAATCTGGGGTTCACGTCGAACAGCTCCATCCGGGGCAAACGCTAGACGAGCTGGAAGTTTTAGCCCACAGCAGTTCAGAAAATACGATCGTTGCAGATAGCGAACGTACCCGAATCCTAGCGATTTCTGTCGATACCTTTGACGATTTACTCGACCACGATCTTGACTTTGCCCGGCGCGTTTTGGAGTTAGAAAGTCGGCAGCTTCAGCGATTCGTGCGCTCGATACAGCCCCAGTTTCCCTAAACTAATCGGTCATGCCTAACAAATTTCGTTCTAGCTTAGGATGAGGAGTATGCCAGCCTATATGAGTTGTCCCAATTCACTGCTCCCCAGGGAGCAGAGCGATCGCCCTGATCTGAGTCGAGAGGCGATCGTGAGTCAGGAACCTCTAACTAGAATTGATGTACTAGACCACGTGCATGGGTCTTATGCTGGCACCAGTCTGTATAACGACCCTAGTTAGGGTGCTATCAGGCATCCAATCGTCATCATCACCCATAACAGTCTCAAGCGATCGGGGAGAGGGCAAGTAGAAAGCCATCTGGGGGCGTGATGTCGAATCTTCGGTTGAGACGTAATTGAGATCTGACTGGTGCGCTACAATTCTCGATAAGGTTCTTTGTGGCAGGTTGGGTAGTGCGAAAACAGGAAGCCCTTACATTACTAGCAAAGCACCAAAGCACACTGAAGGGTTTTGGCGTGAAGTCTCTGATGCTGTTTGGTTCAGTGGCAAGGGATGAAGCGCGACCAGACAGCGATGTCGATCTACTAGTAGAGTTTGATCGTCCGGTTGGGTTATTTACTTTTGTGCGCTTGAAACGATACCTAGAGGAGATTTTAGAGAGCTCCGTTGATCTGGGTACGACCGACTCCCTCAAACCTTATCTACAAGAACCCGTTTTTCGGGAGGCGATTCGTGCCTTCTAGAGATTGGCAAAATAGAGTAAGAGACGTACTAGCCGCGATCGCTGAAATCCGAGAGTTCACCAACGGGCTTACGTTCGATGAGTTTCAAGACGATCGAAAGACAATCAGTGCAGTTTTGTATAGTCTTGCAATTATTGGTGAAGCAGTTCGTGTTATTCCACCTGAGCTGGAGGCGTCACATCCTGAAATTCCTTGGGACGATGTGCGTGGAATGCGAAATATTGTGATTCACGAGTATTTTCAAGTGAATTTGTCTATCATTTGGCAAACAATTCAAGACGATCTGGTTTCATTGGAATTCTCTCTTCGCCAATTGCTAAACTCTTGAGCAGCTACCTAACAACGACTCATCAATCTATACTTGCTGAATCACCGGGCAGAGAGACTGGGCAGGGTCTACAGGATGAAACACCTGCTGGGCGATCGCTTCTACCTCATCCGGCCCCAATTCCTGAAGCGATCGCAGCAGGACAGCACTTTGGTGCATCAACTGTGCCACATCAATCTCAGCGTAGTCAGATGGGTAAGCTGCTAGGCGATGCACCCCCTCCCCCAGCAGCGTGACAGTGCCCCGCCAGTTATGGTTACTCAGGTGGTAGAGCGCCACCGCCAGTTGCAACACCCCTTGGTAGAAGCCCTTTTGGTACTGGGGCGCTTCCATCCAAATGGCCTCTAGGGTGTCGTGGCAGGCATAGAAATCGCCTTGGTTAAATTGGTCAACGCCTTGCCAAAAATCGGCGGGAATCGGATCAGTCATTGGCACCACTGGGGTTCGGGAGGACGGGTTTGGGCCAGCATCTGCCCACGGGAGATCACATACTGCACCGTAGCACGACGGCAAATGGCATCGTAGCGATCGCTGGCTGCTAGCACAATCACATTCGCCGGTTTGCCCACCTCTAGACCATAGTCATCCGCCACATTCAGCGTTTTGGCTCCATGCCAGGTCACCATGTTGTAGCAGGCATCGATTTCGGCTTGGCCGGTCATGTGGCAAACATGGATCGCCATGCTGGCTACATCTAGCATATTGCCGGTACCCAAGCTGTACCAAGGATCTTGGATGCAGTCATGACCCAGGCTGACATTGAGCCCTAACTGCCATAGCTCCTTCACCCGCGTCACGCCGCGCCGTTTGGGGTGGTTGTCGGTACGGCCTTGGAGGGTGATGTTAATTAACGGGTTGGAGACAAAGTTGATTTGGGCGCGCTGCAAAAAGCCTAGGAGCTTCATGGCATAGGCATTGTTGTAGGAGCTAAAGGCGGTGGTGTGGCTAGCGGTGACCTTCGGGCCATTGCCGCGACGAATGGCACAGGCGGCCATGACTTCTAAAAAGCGGGCCTGGTCGTCGTCGATTTCATCACAGTGGACATCAATTAAGCGATCGTAGCGTTCCGCCAGGTCAAAGATGCGATGCACCGACTGCACCCCATCTTCCCGCGTGAGTTCATAGTGGGGAATGCCGCCCACCGCATCAGCCCCCAGCTTCATGGCTTCCTCCATGAGGTCATTATTTTTCGGCTGGCTGTAGATGCCATCCTGGGGAAATGCCACCACCTGCAGCGTCATCCAATCCTTCACCTGCTCCCGAGCAGCCAATAATCCTTGTAGGGCCGTGAGGGTGGGTTCACTGACATCCGCGTGACTGCGCACAAACAGCACCCCCTGCAGTGCCTGCTGCTTGAGGGTGCCTACAGCCCGATCGCACACCTCATCAACAGTCAGCGTCTTTTTGCGATCGCTCCAAATATCAATGCCTTCAAACAAGGTGCCGCTTTGATTCCAGCGGGGGTTGCCAATGGTGCGGGCAGAGTCAAGATGAACATGGGATTCCACCAAGGGCGGACTGATCACCTGGCCGGTCACATCCAGCTCTGTCATCGCAGTGCCGTCGATCTGGGAGGCAATCGCGGCAATCTGTCCATCACGAATGCCTAGATCGACGACCTCTGAGGGGCGATCGGGGTGGAGTAGACATCCCTGGCGGAGCAGGATGTCGTAGGTTGGGGTAGAGGTCGGGGTAGAGGCTGACGCAGACTGATTCAAGGTGTACCTCCCAGAGCGCGCTGGTACGTGAAGTTGAATCAGAATCTACCATCTTTTCGATTGCTAGGTGGGCAACTCTGATACCCGTCGGTCTAGCCTAGTGGATGGCGGCGCTGTCCAAGTTAGTCGGTTACTTTCAACCGTCCATGGCGCAGGGCATCAAACACTCGGTTAATCAGCGCTTGGTCTTGGGGGGCGATCGCTCCGGCTGACCGTACCATGCTCATAAACTGCTGTTGATCGAGACGCGTGATACAGCGAGTTTCAAAAATGCGCTGAATAATTTGTTCGAGGGACGTAAAGTGCATCTGAGGTTGAGTATGCATGATCTGAGTGTCCTGATTGCTTTGGGGGCTTCATACTCGTAAGTATCGTAGATATTGGATGAAGGCGCTGTGATGTCTCAGTGAACTTACCGGTGATCCTCTAGTCAAAATGGCGTGATCAAATCATGATTTTGTAGTGATCTAGACTGGATGACTTAAGTGATCTTGGTACAGTGTCGAGAGTGATCTTAATCACGTGCAGTTTGATAAAATCAGCCAAGCAAGCAAAAGTTGTTGTCCTAAGACTAGGGCTAGCTCAAGGAGGTAGTCTATTGCCTTGGGAGATGGCTAGGGTAAAAGCTTGTGCCGGCAACGTTTCAGGGTGTGGCGCAGTCAATCTGTCATAGAATTCCCCGAGAATTGGGATCGTTGTCCGGGGTCGGTGCAATCGTGTGAACAGTTCGTATTCATTTTGAAGGATAGGCTCAGTGGCCTGGCGTTAGGCAAGGATTCTGACGCAGGCAACCCACCTTCCAACGTCGTCCATCCGACATCTTTCATTCGCCTGAAACCATTCATTGCTCTTGCCCTAGAGAGGTATAAGGATTCCTGAGGTGTTGATCTACCGTTCCATCTCAGGGCTTTCAACCGTGAGCTCCCTTCTCTGGTGCTGGATTTCTCCGATGCTGGATTGAGTAGAATCGCCTCCCCCGGTGGTTTGCCGTCCTTACGATTTGCCGATTATTCATGGAGCGGTCAGATGAGACTGGCTTCCTCTGGTTGGCTAGTCAAACGCCATTGATTCTGTTCACCCCTGTTTTGAGCATCTGTGCTGCTGACGACCGTGCTTTTATTTCTCCACCAGCTTAAGAATATTTTGGTGTCTGGATCTTCTCCCTCCGCGCAGCAAAGTCAATCCCTGCGTCGCATTCTCGATCGCATTCGCGGCTCTCTAGAGCTGAATGTGGTGCTGCAAACGGCTGTCGATGAAATCTCCGACTTGTTGGGGGTCGAGTCCTGCATATTTTTCTGGTATTTCAAAGATATCCAGCGCATTCAAGTGGTTTGCCAAACCCAGCCGTCTGAGCATCCTTCTCTCGTGGGCGACTATCCCCTCGCTCGCTTTGGCAGTGCGGCGACCTTGGTGCGCAAAGGGGAATTTGCGGCGGGGTTCACAACGTCCTCATCCCACGGACAAGGGCTGTTGAGTCGTCCGTTTATTCAAATGCGATCGCCCCATCTACCGCGCTGGGATGTGTTGGGGCAGCCGGTGAATTTGCTGGTGCCGGTGAAGGGGCAGGCCAATGCCCTGGGGTTTATTGCGGCCCTGGGGCCCTGCAGTACGCCCTTGAGCAATGCCGATTTGGATCTGATTCAAACCATTGCCCAGCAGCTTGAGGTGGCTATTTACCAAGCGCAGCTCTACGAAACCATCCAAAAACAGGCGCGGCGAGAGCAGGTGGTGAACTACATCACCAATCAAACGCGTCAAAGTTTGGATCTACGCTTGGTGCTGTCCCAGACTATTACCCAGGTTATGGATGCCATCGGTAGCGATCGCTGCCTGGTGCATTTGGTCAACCCGCCAGATGAAACCTCTCAGTTGTTCCAAAGCCTGCCGGATACCGAGCGCATTGGCAACGTTTGTCGCCAACACTACCTCTTTGAAGTCTGCCGTCCGCCCTTTTTGCCGTCGATTCAGGACTTTGACACCAACGGGCCGATCACCCGCTGGGTGACCGAACATCGGCAGCGGGTGGTGATCACCGATGTAGCCCAGGATCCGCGCATTGGGGACTGCAATCCCGAGTATCAGGATGCCCAAATTCGCTCTGCCCTGATGGTGCCGGTGCAAACCAAGGAGCGTCTCCACGCCATTTTGTACATCAACCAGTGCAGCCATGTGCGCTATTGGTCAAAAGACGACCAAGAACTGGCCCAGGCGGTGGCGGATCAACTCGCCATTTCCATCCAGCAGGCTTATCTCTACACCCAGGTGCAGCAGCAGGCTGAAACCAGTCGCGCCCAAGCTCAGCAGCTTAGCCAAACGTTGCTGGATCTGCAGCATACCCAGGCCCAGCTCATCCAAAGTGAGAAAATGTCTAGCCTAGGGCGGATGGTGGCAGGGGTAGCCCATGAGATTAACAACCCGGTGAGCTTCATCTACGGCAACATTCCCCACGTGGAGAAGTATGTGGAGGGATTGATGCAACTGGTGCAGCTCTACCGCGATCGCACCCCTGAAGATGAGGAACTGCGATCGCTGATCGACGACCTCGATCTAGACTTTCTGCTGCGAGATCTACCCGACACCCTGCGGTCGATGCAAACTGGGGCGGAGCGCATTCGCCAGATTGTCCTGTCCCTACGGCGGTTTGTCCGGCTGGATGAAGCGGAATGGAAGCTGGCTGACCTGCACGATAGTCTAGACACCGCTCTGGATATCCTCAAAAGCCAGATTCCCCTTGATGTGACGGTGCGGCGGCATTATGGCGACCTGCCCTGGATAGAATGCTATCCCCAATTGCTGAATCAAGTGTTTGTGAATATTGTCGGCAATGCCCTCGATGCCCTAGCCGATCTGCCGTCCCAGAGCCCCAAGTTTATTGATATCTCCACAGCGCTCTACTCCGATCGCGAAACCGGCCAGACTTGGATGCGGATTGCGATCGCTGACAACGGCCCGGGCATCGCGCCAGAACACCAAACCCGCATCTTTGATCCCTTTTTCACCACCAAAGATGTGGGGCGAGGTACAGGTCTGGGGCTCACCGTCAGCTATCAAACCATCGTGCATCAACATCGAGGGCATATTGGTCTGCAGTCTACCCCCCAGCATGGCACCCAGATCACCCTGGATTTGCCGATCTATGGCATGGGATCAAGCGAAACCTAATGGGTCAAGCGGTGAACCATGTCTAGAAACTGCTGGCTGACGGGGGTGAGTTGGTCTGGATGCCAGAGGAGGGCGATCGCTGCCTGGGGGGTTGCTTCTTGCAGGGGTCGATAGACCACGCCGGTGCGCCCCAAATGCTGGATGGATATCGGTACGATCGCCACGCCCATCCGGGCGGCCACCAGGCTGACAATGGTCTGCATTTGGATGGCTTCTTGAACCACCTTGGGGCTAAAGTCCGCCGATTGGCAGAGGCTAATCACCTGGTCATACAGACCGGGAGCTAGGCGGCGGGGAAAGAGAATAAACGATTCCCCCGCCAGGGATTTTAGGGGAATGGCCGCTTGGGCAGCCAGGGGATGGTGAACTGGCAGAGCCACCACCAGCGGTTCCTGCAAAATCACCTGGGTTTTAAGCTGAGCATCGTCGATGGGCGGGCGAATGAAGCCGACGTCGAGACGATTTTCCGCCAGCCAGCGCACCTGTTGATCGGTCGTCAGTTCCCGCAGCGTGAGGTTGACCTGGGGGAAGCGATCGCGAAATTCATGCAGGATCATCGGCAGCACGTTGTAGGTGGCAGAACTCACAAAGCCGATCGCCAACTGACCCACTTCCCCACGGCTGGCCTGACGCCCCGCTTCCACCGCCCGCTCAAGCTGCTGCAACAAATCCTGACTGTGCTCCAAAAATACCTGCCCCGCCTCGGTGAGCGTCACCCGGCGCTTGGTGCGATGAAACACCTGAAAGCCAAGCTGCTCCTCAAGTTGGCGGATTTGCTGACTCAGGGGCGGCTGGGCCATGTGCAGTCGCTCGGCGGCCCGCCCAAAGTGGAGTTCTTCCGCCACGGCGACGAAATAGCGCAGATGTCGAAATTCAATCATGGTTTGGCTGGAGATAATCTGGCTGGGAGAAGACTCATATGTTTTAAGTATGAATAGTGCCCTAACTATATATTGGACATCTCTAGGATTCGCTTCTAGGGTAGAAAGTACGCCGATATAGACACTTCAGAGGACGATCGCCATGAGCGCAGGCACTCTCTTCGATAACGTTTGGGACTTACATACCGTGGGCACTTTGCCCTCCGGTCAAACACAGCTTTTTATTGGACTGCACCTGATCCACGAGGTCACCAGTCCCCAAGCTTTCGCCATGCTGCGCGATCGCGGCCTCAAGGTTCTCTTCCCCGATCGCACCGTTGCCACCGTGGATCACATTGTCCCTACGGAAAACCAAGCCCGTCCCTTTGTAGACACCTTGGCGGAAGAGATGATGCAGGCCATCGAACGCAATGCCACCGACAACGGCATCACGTTTTATAACGTCAAGTCCGGCAACCAGGGCATCGTCCATGTGATTGCCCCAGAGCAGGGGTTGACCCAGCCCGGTATGACCATTGCCTGCGGAGATAGCCACACCTCCACCCACGGAGCCTTCGGGGCGATCGCCTTTGGTATTGGCACCAGTCAAGTGCGAGATGTGTTGGCGTCCCAAACCTTGGCCCTGTCGAAGCTGAAGGTGCGGCGGGTGGAGGTCAATGGCACCCTGAATCCGGGGGTCTATGCCAAGGATGTGATTCTCCACATCATCCGTAAGCTCGGTGTTAAGGGCGGTGTGGGCTATGCCTACGAATACGCCGGTACTACGTTTGAACAGATGTCCATGGAAGAGCGCATGACCGTGTGCAACATGGCCATTGAGGGTGGCGCTCGCTGCGGCTACATCAATCCCGATCAGACCACCTACGACTACCTCAAGGGACGGGACTTTGCCCCCAAGGGCGAAGCCTGGGATCAAGCCGTGGCCTGGTGGAACGGTCTGCGCAGTGATGCCGATGCCCAGTACGACGATGTGGTGGTCTTCGATGCAGCGGAGATTGAACCGACGGTCACCTGGGGGATCACGCCGGGGCAAGGGATTGGCGTCAGCGAACCGATCCCCACGCCAGACACCATGCCGGAAGACGAACGGGCGATCGCGCAGGAAGCCTATCAATATATGAAGCTCCAACCTGGCACTCCTATCCAAGGTACGGCCATTGACGTTTGCTTTATCGGTAGCTGCACCAACGGCCGCATCGAAGACCTGCGGGAAGCCGCTAAGGTGGCCAAGGGCAAGCGGGTAGCTGCTTCCGTCAAGGCCTTTGTCGTCCCCGGCTCGGAGCGGGTGAAGCAACAGGCGGAGGCGGAAGGTCTCCATGATGTGTTTGTGAATGCGGGGTTTGAATGGCGTGAACCCGGCTGTTCCATGTGTCTAGCCATGAACCCCGACAAGCTCCAGGGCGCACAAATTAGCGCCTCGTCCTCCAACCGCAACTTCAAAGGACGGCAGGGATCATCCTCAGGACGCACGCTCTTGATGAGTCCGGCGATGGTGGCAGCGGCAGCGATCGCTGGCCATGTTACCGATGTGCGCAGCGTCCTGTAGCGACTGCCCGGCCTTGATCCCCGCTTGTCGTTCCCACATTTATCCCACTGGAGACTTTCGTCCATGACTATTGTCCAAACCCACACCGGTCGCGCCCTGCCCCTCACCGGCAACGATATTGATACCGATCGGATCATTCCCGCCCGCTTCCTGCGCTGCGTCACCTTCGATGGTCTCGGAGCCCATGCCTTTGAAGACGATCGCCAGCAGTTGAACGGTCAACATGCCTTCGATCATCCCGCCTACCAAGGAGCCACGGTGCTGGTGGTCAACCGCAACTTCGGCTGCGGTTCGTCGCGGGAGCACGCTCCCCAAGCCCTAGCCAAGTGGGGCATTCAAGCGCTGATTGGCGAAAGCTTTGCAGAAATTTTCTTTGGCAACTGCGTGGCCATGGGTATCCCCTGCGTCACGGCTGCTTCTGAGGATGTCACCCGTTTGCAGGCGGCGATCGCTGCTGATCCCCAGCTTACCGTGACCGTCGATTTAGCCAACCTGACCGCCAGCTACGGGGATCAATCCATGGCGATCGCCATCGGTGAAGGCGTGCGTCAGATGTTCCTGTCTGGCACCTGGGATGCCTGCGGTCAACTCGTCGCCCAGGCAGAACAGGTGAAGGCTGTCGCAGCTCGCTTGCCCTATGTGGCTTGGAGCAAGTAGTCCTCAGGCAGCCGGTGGGAGTTCTTGAAGGGAGTCTCGCAGCCGCTGCTTAATTTTGTCCCATTGCTGACCGTCTTGGTGAACCCAGGACGGTTTTCTTGTGGGGATTCTAGCTCCTCAAGGGGTTGCACATGGGCTGTGTACGGGACAATCCCCACCCTGCGGTAGATGGCGATCGCGCTGCAATGGTCTACATCTATAGCCAAGGGAGTGATGGAAACCGAGGGATGCATCCAGTCATGCCGAGGTAGACGAGGACGATTTTTCGTTCTTAGCACACCCAAACCTGAAGAAATTTACAAGCTATTGCCGGTATCCCCCCATAGTGCCTCTAGATTGGAGGCAGGGTTGTTAGCGTACCACCGTCGGATCCTCATCACTCGATAGTTTTTAGACGTGAAGCTATTGATGGGCGGCTATTCTAGCAACCACGTTCGTTTTCCATTGACGAACTCAGCCATGTTGGTCTCCCGGTTGGCCTACAGGACAGCGTCTAGAATTCTCAAGTTCGCATCCTGAATTGTGTCGTGGAGGGGTATGGAGCGATCGCTCTTTCCTTCCCTAGCACTGTCATTGAGAACATCACACTAGAGTTCATACCTATGGTTGTTGCAGACGTCATTCAATCCAAACCTCTATCAGCGGAAGAGCTGAGCAAAATCAACGCCTATTGGCGAGCCGCCAACTATCTCTCTGTGGGGCAAATTTACCTCTACGGCAATCCGTTGCTGAAAGAGCCCCTCAAGTTGGAGCATATCAAGCCGCGACTGTTAGGCCATTGGGGCACCACCCCTGGGCTAAATTTCATCTATGTCCATCTCAATCGGTTGATTAAGGCGCAAGACCTCAACGTGGTCTATATCGCTGGGCCAGGGCACGGTGGGCCTGGGTTAGTCGCCAACACCTACTTAGAAGGCACCTACAGCGAGTTCTACCCTAATATTTCCCAGGATGAAGACGGAATCTTCCGGCTGTTTAAGCAGTTTTCCTTCCCCGGCGGAATTCCTAGCCACGTTGCGCCAGAAACCCCTGGCTCGATCCACGAAGGCGGCGAGTTGGGCTATGCCCTATCCCACGCCTATGGAGCCGCGTTTGATAACCCAGACTTGATTGTGGCCTGCGTGGTGGGCGACGGTGAGGCGGAAACCGGCCCGTTGGCGGCCAGTTGGCATTCCAACAAATTCCTCAACCCCGTCCACGATGGGGCGGTACTGCCGATTTTGCACCTGAATGGCTACAAGATCGCCAACCCCACGGTCTTGTCTCGCCTCAGTCCGGGGGAGTTGGAAAGCCTGTTTGTGGGCTATGGCTATCGTCCCTACTTTGTGGAAGGTTCGGATCCAGAGCAAATGCACCAGCTCATGGCTCGCACCATGGAGCTGGCTATGTCTGAAATCAAGACCATTCAACAGGATGCCCGCACCAACGGCTTCCGGCAGCGGCCCCAGTGGCCCATGATTGTCCTCAAATCGCCTAAGGGCTGGACGGGGCCAAAGGACGTGGATGGGAAGAAAACCGAGGACTATTGGCGATCGCACCAAGTTCCCTTCTCTGACCTGTCTACCAATGCCGACCACATCCGGCTGCTGGAAGACTGGATGAAGAGCTACAAGCCGGAAGAGCTGTTTGATGAAGCCGGTACGCTGATCCCTGAACTGGCGGCCCTCGCTCCTGAGGGCGATCGCCGCATGGGTGCCAATCCCCACGCCAATGGCGGTATTCTGCTGCGGGATCTGCGAATGCCAGACTTCCAAGACTATGCCGTTCCCGTTCCCAAACCCGCGACCACCTACGCCCAAGCCACCTTGGAAATGGGCAAGTTCCTCCGGGATGTGATGAAGCAAAACATGGATAGCCAAAACTTTCGGGTCTTTGGCCCCGATGAAACGGCGTCCAACCGCCTGCATCCCATCTTTGAGGTGAGCGAGCGCACCTGGGTTGCTGAAACGCTGCCCGAGGATGATCACCTGGCTGCCAATGGTCGGGTTATGGAGATCCTCAGTGAGCACACCTGCCAGGGCTGGCTCGAAGGCTACCTGCTCACCGGTCGCCATGGCTTCTTCTCCTGCTATGAAGCCTTCATCCATTTGATTGACTCCATGTTTAACCAACATGCTAAATGGCTGAAGACTACTCGCCACATTCCTTGGCGGCGGCCCATTGCCTCTCTCAACTACCTGCTCACCTCCCACGTGTGGCGGCAGGATCACAACGGCTTTAGCCACCAAGACCCCGGTTTTATTGACCATGTGATCAATAAAAAAGCAGATGTGATTCGGGTGTATCTTCCCCCCGATGCCAACACCCTGCTGTCGGTGACCGATCACTGCCTGCGCAGTCGGCACTATGTCAACGTGGTGGTGGCGGGGAAACAACCGTCGCTGCAATATCTAGACATGGATGCAGCCGTGAAGCACTGCACCAAGGGCATCGGCATTTGGGACTGGGCCAGCAATGATCAGGGCTGTGAACCCGATGTGGTGCTTGCTTGCGCAGGCGATGTGCCTACCCTGGAAACGCTGGCTGCTACTGACCTGCTGCGGCAGCATTTCCCTGACCTCAAGGTGCGGGTGATTAACGTGGTGGACTTGATGACCCTCCAACCGGAGAGTGAACACCCTCACGGGCTGAATGATAAGGAGTTTGACACCCTCTTTACCACCGATAAGCCGATCATCTTTGCCTACCACGGCTATCCTTGGCTAATTCATCGACTCACCTACCGCCGCACGAATCATAAAAATATGCACGTGCGCGGCTACAAAGAAGAAGGAACCACCACCACGCCATTTGATATGGTGGTGCTCAATGACCTCGATCGCTTCCATTTGGCGATGGACGTGATTGAACGGGTTCCCTCTCTTCAGAGTACGGGTGCCTATGTGATGCAAACGCTACGGGACAAGCTGATCGATCACAAACACTACATTGCCCGCCACGGGCAAGATATGCCCGATATCCGGGATTGGATGTGGCCCTATTAGGGACGTCCACCACGACAGGGGCGTTGGGCGATCGCCCCCTGACCCTCCTCTGGGTCTTACCTCAGATCCTGCTACCCACGCAATCTATATCCAGCGATCGCCCCCGTCCATGTTGACCCGACTGCACAACCGCGAGAACAACTCATGACAACCTACGACGCAATCAACAGCCAAAACCAGTCCTTCGAATGTCCCACGGTTCAGGTCGAAGATGACCGTACTGGGCTGAGTATTGAAACGCTCAAGCGAGCCTTTGCCGATCACTTATTTTATCTTCAAGGTAAAAATGCTGCCACGGCGACCGATAACGACTTTTATACTGCCCTTGCCTATACAGTACGCGATCGCCTCCTCTACCGCTGGCTGAAAACCCAAGAACGCTACACGGACGAAAAGGTGAAAATGGTCGCCTATCTGTCCGCTGAATTTCTCATGGGTCGGCATTTGGGCAACAGTTTGATCAACTTGGAAATCTATGACCAGGTGAAGCAAGCCGTTGCCGAAACAGGACTCGACATGGATAAGCTTCTGGAACAGGAAGAAGATCCAGGTCTTGGCAATGGCGGTTTAGGTCGTTTGGCGGCTTGTTTTCTAGACTCCCTGGCGACGTTGGAAATGCCGGCTATTGGCTATGGCATTCGCTATGAATTTGGCATTTTTCACCAAATCATTCGCAATGGATTTCAGCTCGAAATTCCTGACAACTGGTTAAAACTGGGCAACCCTTGGGAAATTGCTCGTCCAGAAGCCAAGGTAGAAATTAAACTCGGCGGCTACACCGAGCCCTACACCGACGATCGCGGCCACTATCGCGTTTGCTGGATTCCAGGACGCACCGTGATCGCCATCCCCTACGACACCCCTGTCCCTGGCTACAACACCAACACCGTCAACACCCTCCGGCTTTGGAAGGCAGAGGCCAGCGACGAATTTGACTTCGACGCTTTTAACTCTGGGCAATATGACAACGCGGTGGCGGAGAAGATGAGCTCTGAGACCATCTCCAAGGTGTTGTATCCCAACGACAATACGCCTCAAGGACGCGAACTGCGGCTAGAACAGCAGTATTTCTTCGTGTCGGCATCGCTGCAAGATATGATTCGCCGTCATTTGATGGTGCATCCTACCTTGGATGACTTCCATGAATACTTCGCCATCCAGCTCAACGATACCCATCCCACCATTGGTATTGCTGAACTCATGCGTTTGCTGCTGGATGAGTATGAACTGGAATGGAACCATGCATGGCACATTACCCAAAACACCTTTGCCTTTACCAACCACACCCTGATGCCGGAAGCGCTAGAGCGTTGGCCTGTCAGCCTGTTGGAACGGGTGTTGCCGCGTCTGTTGGAAATCATTTACGAAATCAACTTCCGCTTCATGGAAGATGTGAAAACCTGGTATCCCAAAGATGAGGGACGTATTTCCCGCCTGTCGATTATCCAAGAGCAGCCTGAGAAGTCGGTGCGCATGGCATCCTTGGCCTGTGTCGGCAGTCATGCTATCAACGGGGTCGCTGCCCTCCACACCGAGTTGCTGAAGCAAAGTGTGCTGAAGGACTTCTATGAACTCTGGCCCGAGAAGTTCACCAACAAAACCAATGGTGTGACGCCGCGCCGCTGGATTTTGCTGAGTAATCCTGCCCTATCGGAGCTGTTGACCGAAAAGCTCGGTGGTAAAGGATGGCTCACCCACCTAGACCAAATGCGCAAGCTGGAAGAGTTTGTGGATGATCCAGAATTTTGCGATCGCTGGCGGCAGATCAAGCAGCAGAATAAGAAAGATTTGGCGGCCTATATCTGGAAGCACAACGGCATTGATGTCGATGTCAACTCCATGTTTGATGTGCAGGTGAAGCGGATTCATGAATACAAACGCCAGTTGTTGGCCGTGTTGAATATCATCACCCTCTACAACCGCCTACGGCGCGATCCAGGGCTGGATATCGTGCCCCGCACCTTTATCTTTGGCGGCAAGGCAGCTCCGGGCTACTACATGGCTAAGCTGATCATCAAATTGGTGAATGCGGTGGCTGATGTGGTGAATCGGGCTCCCCACGTGCGCGGTCGCATCAAGGTGGTCTTCTTGGCCAACTTCAATGCCTCCCTGGGGCAGCGCATTTATCCGGCGGCAGATCTGTCGGAGCAAATTTCCATGGCGGGTAAGGAGGCTTCCGGCACCGGCAACATGAAATTCTCGATGAATGGCGCACTCACCATCGGTACCTTAGACGGTGCCAACATCGAAATTCGCGAGGAAGTGGGTGAAGAGAACTTCTTCCTGTTTGGCTTAACGGCAGAAGAAGTGTTGAGTATGAAACAACGGGGCTATGACCCGATGGAATACTACAACGGCAACCAAGAACTGCGGGATGTGATCGATGCGATCGCCTGTGGTGACTTCTCGCCCGGCGACCCGGATCTCTTCCGCCCCATTGTGGACTCCCTGCTCCACCATGATGAATACATGCTGCTGGCAGATTATCAATCCTATGTGGAAAGCCAGAAGCACGTCAGCCAGATCTATCGGGATCAGGCAACATGGACGCGCATGTCGATCGTGAATGCTGCGCGCATGGGTAAATTCTCCTCCGATCGCACCATCCGTCAATACTGCGACGAGATTTGGAACGTGAAGCCCGTCACCATTGAGGTTGAAGACTACAACCAAGCCAGCGCTGGCTTCAAGGTTGAACAATAGCCATGCTTGGGGTTCGTGCTGCGCAGGATGAACCCCACCGTCCTACCTTTCTGCCCTCTACTGTACTTTCCTTCAAACTATGACTAAGAGCCTACTTGAACAACTTCGTGAGATGACTGTGGTCGTCGCCGACACCGGTGATATTCAAGCCATTAAAAAGGTGAAGCCCCAAGACGCCACGACCAACCCTTCGCTGATCACAGCGGCGGCTCAAATGCCGGAATATCAAGAAATCGTAGATATAACCTTGGCCCAAGCCCAGCAAGATGCGGGTGCTGATGCCAGCCAGAAAGACATCGTCACCCTAGCGTTCGATCGCCTTGCGGTGGCCTTCGGTCTGAAAATTCTCGAAATTATTCCGGGGCGAGTGTCCACAGAAGTCGATGCTCGGCTCTCCTACGATACCGAAGCGACCATTGCCAAAGCCCATGATTTGATTGCCCAATATAAGGCGGCAGGGGTCTCCAGCGATCGCATTTTGATCAAGATTGCCGCCACCTGGGAAGGCATCAAAGCGGCTGAACAGCTTGAGAAAGAAGGCATTCACTGCAACCTCACCCTGATGTTTGGGCTACACCAAGCGATCGCCTGCGCTGAGGCCGGGGTTACCCTAATTTCTCCCTTTGTCGGACGTATTCTCGACTGGTACAAAAAAGATACAGGGCGAGATTCCTACCCTGCTCCGGAGGATCCGGGCGTGCTTTCGGTGACGCAAATCTATAACTACTACAAAAAGTTTGGTCACAAGACCGAAATTATGGGCGCTAGTTTCCGCAATCTAGGAGAAATTACTGAACTAGCCGGCTGCGACCTACTCACCATTTCCCCAAGCCTGCTGGAACAGTTGGATAGCACCATCGCGGAGCTACCCCGGAAGCTCGATCCCAAACAGGCGGCTCAATCTGATCTTGAAGCCATTCAGATCGACAAAGCTACCTTCGAGTCCATGCATAGCACTGACCGCATGGCTTCTGACAAGCTAGATGAAGGTATTCAAGGCTTTTCTAAGGCCCTCGTTGCCCTAGAAGAACTCCTGGCTGAGCGCCTCTCTCGGATTGATGGGAGCGACATCGTCAGCCATGCAGCAGAAGACGTGTTTCGTGCCTACGACCTCGATGGAGACGGCTTCATCACTCGGGAAGAATGGATGGGCAGCGATGCCGTGTTTGATGCCCTCGATCTCAACCATGATGGCAAAATCACCCCAGAAGAAATGGGAGCTGGGCTAGGTGCCGCCTTCCGATTGGCCAAGGTGTAACAGGTTCCCAGGTTAGCCGCAGTTCAAGCAGAGCGCGATCGCTTCTTTATAGGGGCGATCGCGCTTTGGGTGATGGCATCTCTCCCAATCCGGTTAAACAAACGTGAATCTCCAACGGGATGCGGTGGTATCGTGATATCGTTCCTGCGCCCAGACTTTAGTCGTCATAGGAGTAGTCGTCACAGGAGCGATCAAGCCAGGTCTCAACGGGGGAGCGCTGACCCTATAGGTACTGTTCTCAGCAAACACTGTTATCAGCAAGCTCGGACAAGATGTTCAACCTGAGAATTGCTGGGTTTTTATAAAAATGCTAGACATGGCCCCACCCCCTCACGTATAGTAAAGAATTGTGAGTTTCGCTAAACTATGAACACTCAAGAGATCATCCGCTCTGTTGAAGCGGTACATATCAAATCGGATCTGCCTGTGCTTTATGTCGGCGACACGATTCGTGTCGGTGTTCGTATTAGTGAAGGTGGAAAAGAGCGGGTTCAGCCCTACGAAGGAACGATCATCGCTATGCGGAATGGTGGCATTAACGAAACCATTACCGTGCGCCGTGTCTTCCAAGGTGTCGGCGTAGAGCGAGTCTTTATGCTTCACTCTCCCCGAGTGGACACCATCAAAGTGATTCGCCGAGGCAAGGCCCGTCGTGCTAAGCTATACTACTTGCGCGATCGCGTTGGTAAGGCTACTCGCCTCAAGCAACGGTTCGATCGGGCACTGTAGTGCTTGTCGCTATAGGTTTTTCGAGCTGCGTGAAGGAAACGCAAGGAAACTGTTAAACTCTATAGTGGTACGCTGAGTTAGCCTCAGCTCGTGCGCTCTTAGTTCAGTTGGTAGAACGCAGGTCTCCAAAACCTGATGTCGGGGGTTCGAGTCCTCCAGGGCGCGCTCCATTTTTTATGGCCTATGGTTCTTTGATGACGTGCAGTAAGAGTTCGCTCCCAGGGCACGATGTCAGCACAGCCCTTACCCTAGCTGTCATCCGAGCATCGGTTGGTGGGATCCATGGTTGGGGTAGTGGCTAGAGAATCGGCGATGATCGCAAGCTAGGCATCAACAAGGGCACGTATAGCGTAGGTGACGGGATGGCTGAAAAAGGCAAGGCAACTCCAGCGGCAGCAGAAGAAGCAACTTCACAGTTCAATGCATCTGAATTTTTGAAGGGCACGAAAGAGGAGCTTGATAAAGTCGTTTGGCCAAGTCGCCAACAGCTCATCAGTGAATCCATTGCTGTCATTCTAATGGTCAGCCTCTCAGCCACAATCATCTACTTTATAGATAAGTTGTTTAGTTGGGCGGCAAAGCAGGTATTCTAAATGACATTCACGCCAGACGAATCCGAATTGCAAGATGATCAGTTCGGTTCAGACGAATCAAACTTGAATGAATCAGACCCTGAGCAGGGAGAGGCGAAAGACATTCGTCGCTCTGCTCGTTGGTATGCTGTGCAAGTTGCATCTGGCTGTGAAAAGCGTGTCAAGCTTAACCTTGAGCAGCGATTGGGCATGCTTGATGTGGCGAACCGCATCTTCCAGATTGAGATTCCTCAAACCCCTATCCTTAAGCCTACGAAAGCTGGTAAGCCTAAGGAAATTGCTGAGAAAGTTTTTCCTGGCTATGTGTTAGTGCGCATGGTTATGGACAATGAAACTTGGCAGGTCGTCAAGAATACTCCCAATGTGATCAACTTCGTCGGGGCAGAACAGCGAACCCGTACAGGGCGATCGCGTGGGCACGTGAAGCCCATGCCCTTGGGGCACGCCGAAGTTGAGCGGATTTTCAAGCAGGCTCAAGAACAGCGTCCTGTGGTAAAGGTCGATATGGTGGCTGGAGACAAAATTATGGTTTTGTCTGGGCCATTTAAGGACTTTGAAGGCGAGGTGATTGATGTTAGCCCTGAGCGCAGTAAGCTGAAGGCGCTGCTTTCAATCTTTGGGCGAGATACCCCCGTCGAGTTGGAATTCAACCAAATTCAGAAACAGAGTTGATAGATCAATGGCAAAGAAAGTTGTTGCACTAATCAAGCTAGCCATTTCGGCTGGCAAAGCGAACCCTGCTCCTCCCATTGGGCCAGCCTTGGGTCAGCATGGGGTGAACATCATGATGTTCTGCAAAGAATATAATGCCCGTACCGCTGATCAAGTGGGTCTGGTGGTACCCGTAGAAATCTCCGTCTATGAAGATCGGAGCTTTACGTTCATCCTCAAAACGCCTCCTGCCTCTGTGTTGATTAAGAAGGCGATCGGCATTGAGAAAGGGTCGGGCGAGCCTAACAGCAAAAAAGTTGGCACCATCACTCGGGCTCAGCTACAGGAAATTGCTCAGGTGAAAATGCCTGACCTCAACGCCAACGATATTGAAGCCGCGATGAAAATTGTTGAGGGAACTGCCCGTAACATGGGTGTGACCTTAGCAGATTAGTCCTAGCAGACGAACAGATACGCTCAGATTTTTTGTTAAACCCTAGTTGGGGGAGAGGAGCATCCTCGTCAGTACCCCAAGGAGACATACACCATGACGAAAAAGTTATCCCGCCGCTTGAAAGAGCTGTATGCCAAGGTTGAAGACCGCCCCTATGAGCCGGTTGAAGCCCTGAAGCTGCTGCAGGAAACCGCTACAGCTAAATTTCCTGAGTCGGCTGAGGCCCACATCCGCCTTGGCATCGATCCAAAATATACAGACCAACAGTTGAGAACCACTGTTGCCCTACCGAAGGGAACAGGACAGACCGTGCGCGTGGCTGTCATTGCCCGTGGGGAAAAGGTGGCTGAAGCAGCCAATGCTGGTGCTGACCTCAGCGGCTCTGAAGAGCTGATTGCCGACATTCAGAAAGGCATGTTGGACTTCGAAGTTTTGGTGGCAACGCCAGACATGATGCCGCAGGTGGCTAAATTAGGTCGGATGCTTGGGCCTAAGGGATTGATGCCGTCGCCTAAGGGTGGAACGGTGACCTTTGATGTAGCGAAGGCGATCGAAGAGTTCAAAGCAGGGAAGCTAGAATTTCGGGCTGACCGGACAGGCATTGTCCATGTGCTGTTTGGTAAGGCAGGATTTTCTACCGAGGATCTCTTAACGAACCTCAAAGCTCTGCAAGAATGTATCGATCGCAATCGCCCGTCGGGTGCTAAGGGTCGCTACTGGCGCAGTATCCATGTGTCATCCACCATGGGGCCGTCCATTGAAGTAGATATTAGTGCGCTGCGCGATCTGAAAGCTGCGGATGTCGCCTAGCTCTATTTTGGTGTACACTAGCAAAGGCTGATTAACTTCACCATCTACGGGAGACGGTAGATACGAAACATTTCTGCTCTAAAACTTCATAGCAAACCAGAGACAGCAGGTGCCTACGCTTAAATATCCTGCCGAGGTATGCATAGCAAAGGAACCCGTCGCGGTCTGTCCTTTGGTTTGCGAAGCTCTGGTTGAAACACCAGGGCTTTTGTTTTGGAGCCTGCGCCAGACTGATGCTATGTCGTCGTTGCTGACTCGATGCTGCTGATTCGATATAGCCCCAGTCTGTCCTTCAAGTTTGGCGATACACCCACGTTAAGGAGGTGAACAGTGTAATGGGTAGAACGCTAGCCGATAAAAAGGCTCTTGTTGCTGAACTAAAGCAAGAACTGAGCGAAGCTCAACTAGCTTTAGTCATCGACTTTAAAGGTTTGTCCGTTTCAGAAATTACTGAACTACGGAACCAGCTACGCCAGACCGGCGCAAGCTGTCGGGTCGCTAAGAATACCTTGATGAACATTGCCATTGCGGAAGATCCCAATTGGCAACCCATGGAGACATTCCTGCAAGAATCCTCCGCGTTTTTGTTGCTCAAGGATGACTTAGGTGGAGCTATCAAGGCCTACCAAGCCTTTCAAAAAGCGACGAAAAAGACCGTCCTCCGGGGCGGAGTGATGGAAGGTCGGGCTCTTAGCGAAGATGACGTTAAGGCCATTACCGAACTACCCAGTAAGGAAGAACTCATTGCTCGTATTGCTCGGGCCATCAATTCTATCCCTACCAAGGTTGCCGTTGGTGTCAACGCCGTACCCACAAAGTTGGCGGTTGGGATCAAAGAAGTTCCATCATCGTTGGTACGGGCCATCAAGGCTGTATCCGAAAAAGAGGGCGGAGCCGACGCCAGCTAATCCCTGGGGCGATCGCTCTAGACTGCCACTCGGGGGCCACGGTGCCCCATCTGTTATTCACCATTCAACTAAATTTGGAGGACTACCATGTCTGCAAAGACTGACGAAATTCTAGAACAGCTTAAGTCTCTTTCTCTCCTTGAAGCCTCTGAACTGGTTTCCCAAATTGAAGAAGCCTTTGGCGTTGATGCATCTGCTCCTGCTGGTGGTATGCCCATGATGATGGCGGCTCCTGCTGGTGCTGCTGTTGCTGCTGAGGAAGTGGAAGAGCAAACCGAATTCGACTTGGTGCTGGAAGACGTTCCTGCTGACAAGAAGATTGCTATCCTCAAGGTCGTGCGCGCCCTCACCGGTCTGGGTCTGAAGGAAGCTAAGGACTTGGTTGAAGCAGCTCCTAAGGCTGTTAAAGAAGCCATCACCAAGGAAGCCGCTGAAGATGCTAAGAAGCAACTGGAAGAAGTTGGCGCTAAGGTAGCCATCAAGTAGGCGATCGCCTATCTGAAACCGGTTCTTTGATACTAGGTTGAAACCCGAGGAGAGCGATCGCTTTCCTCGGGTTTTTTATGATCCATGGTTGATGATCCATGATCTCTATGGGGTTGAAAAGCGATCGCCCCTGAATCCATTCAGGTTGAAACTGGATCCGACGAACTGGGCACCTCCGGAGTGCAAATATCGCTTTCGGTCACTTTTTTCATGCCTGCCGTTGTGGGATCGATATTGACATCCAACACCGTCCGCCCGTTGTAGCAAGCATTGAGAAATTCAACGCGCTCCACATCAGCGTGGCTCAGATCCGCACTGCGCAGATCGGCCCCCGTGAGATTAGCTCCCGTGAGGTGAGCATGGCTGAGGTTGGCATAGCGAAAGTTAACCGCACGCAGATCGGCCCCTCGCAAATCTGTGCCCTGCAAATCTAACCCTTCTAAATTGGCACCCATGAGGCTGGCCTGAAAGAGAAAGGCTGGTTGACCCATTGCCTGATTCTCCTCCGGTCGCCAAGTGAGCACCTGCGCATCCTGCAGCAACATCACCACATAGCGCTTGCGCTCCGCATTCAGCTCCCGTAGGGTGGCATGGGTGAGGGCCCGCAGGGTGGCTACTTGTTCCAGCGTGCGATGGTCATGGGTTTGCATGAGCACCATGCCTGCCGAGCTGAGATAGGTAGACAGGGCTGTTTGCCGATAGTAGTCAGCGGTCAGTTGGGTTTTGCTGAGGGAGTCTTGAATCTGAAAGGGACGATTAAGCTGTTCGTTAAACCCATTGAGCAGGTTAACAATCGCAATGGAAAGGGTGGCAAAGGCCGTGATGGATGCGCCAACCACAGCGCCGATCGCTTCTCGGGGAACCTTGATCGAGCGCATCGCCTGGATGATCGCCCGCAGAAACGCCCTGACGCCAGACTCCGATGGGGAGGGTGTCGTTTTAGGAAGCGGTTGCGCCTCCGGTTCATGGGAGCGATCCTGATCGGGGGGAGATGATGTCATCCAGGCTAATGATCCACGTCTATAATCACAAGTTGGTGTTGTGGCCGATGGTCTAGGACATGATGGTTCTAGGCATCGGGAGCGATCGCCTCTTCCCTAGCCAAAAGGCGATCGCCCTACTTTGATGAATGGGCTAGGGCTGGGATGGGGGATAGCTTAGGCGCTTCTTCCTGGAGATACTGCAGGAAGGTGGCAGCGACCACCGACAGTTGTTTTCCACCCAAATGGACTACATACCATTGGCGGGAAATGGGGAAGCCTTCAACATCCAGCACGGTGAGATCGCTGTGAGATCCTTCTGGGGTGAGGGTGTGGTGGGATAAAACGGATAGCCCCAAACCGCCAGCGATCGCTTGCTTAATCGCCTCATTGCTGCCTAGTTCTAACCGGACTTTCACCGAGACATTTTCCCGATCAAACAAACTCTCCACCGCGCGCCGCGTTCCCGATCCGGATTCCCGCATGATGAACGGCTCATCATTTAAGCGCTGAATGGGGATATTGCGTTGCCCCGCCAAGGGATGATTGATGGGAGCTAAAACAACCAGAGGATTATCTAGGAAGGATTCCGCTTCAAAATCCAGATTGGTTGGTAACTGACTCATGACATAAAGGTCGTCCTGGTTATTCGACAACCGATCAATCACCCGCTCGTGGTTCGTGACCGTCAACGACACATCAATGCCAGGGTACGTACGACAGAAAGGGCCCAGCAGGCGCGGCACAAAATACTTGGCTGTGGTAATCACCGCTAGACGAAGCTGCCCTTGCTTCATCCCCTTTAAATCTGCAACCGTCATCTCTAGCTGATCGAGATTGGTGAAAATGTCTTTACAGGTTGAGAATAGCGCTTTGCCAGCTTCCGTCAGATAGAGACGCTTGCCGACCTGCTCAAATAGAGGTAAGCCAATCGCCTTGGTTAGTTGCTTGACTTGCATAGACACCGTGGGCTGGGTGAGGAATAGCTCCTCTGCGGCCCGGGTGAAGCTGCCATGGCGGGCCGTTGCTTCAAAGACTTTAAATTGATGCAAGGTAGCGTGGATCACGTGAGACTCTCCCGGAGATTCACTCCGTATCTAAACAGGAACCATGTATCGCGGGTATTCGCATAGAGTTAAGTCTATCATAAATATTCCAGGCAGTGATTCTAATCTATGCTTGCTCGCGATATGATGGGTGTATCGAAGCCTGTATGTATTCCCTTCCAGTTAGCGTTGCACATTGAATCGTGTTGGCAGCTCTTGGGCAAGATGCATCTGCCTGTTCCCAGTCTTGCCCTTGAAGTTAATTGCCTGATGGGTTTTACCCTGAAGGTGTTGCCATCCGCCCTCAGTGTGGAACGCTTTTTCTTGTCTGCAATACGCGTACTGCAGAACTGTCCTTATTCTAAACGGGTTGTGAAATCCCGATCGCTTCTAAGCAACCCATGGGAAAGCCGCAGAGATGGTAAATGCTGTGGAGTGGTGCAACTTACCATTACTGCGGTTTCGGTCGATCAAGAGGTAGGGCAAAGATAGAACGCTGGAACCAAGACTGAACTATTGGCACAGTGGCGATCGCTCCTGACTTTGGGGCGTACTTAACCGATGGCTGCACAACAGGTCAGCCTCGGGATCAGGGGCGATCGCCATTGGGATCGATCGGTCGCGATCGATCTTAAGCGTCGGAATCTGGGAAGGGGTCAAAGTTGGATCGACGGCGCATGGAGAAGGATCCCATCACGCTATCTTCCAGTTCCATGCGCTGCTCCATACGGCGTAGAAAGTAGCCCGTCATCATGGCAGAAGCAAGGAGACCGGCCAGGTTTTCCCGATCGGTTGTAATTTGCATGTTAAAGGACTCAGACGGCAGCACACCGACTAACCCCTGTACATTTTGCGAAATAATCTGCCTAATGTCTGGGCTCACAGATTTAGCCACGCGCGCCAGAACTTCCGGCGGCTGGTTTTGCAAGTAGCTCAGCAGTTGGTTCGCTTGGTCCTCTTCGGCGTTGCCACTGAAGAAATCGCTGTTGTCAGGGTTAAAAACCATAGAGACCATTGGGTTAACTGAATTTAGTCTATTGTGGCATCTAATTGCGGATCCTGTGTTTGAGACCCGCTGGGGATGGGATGCCCTCAGGCTGGGATAGGGCGTCTAGATCGTCGGGGAGTACTGGGGTGAAACCCAGTCAGGCAGGGCGTTTACGCATCGAGCTCTTGGTGGTCGGCTTCCTGATGATCGGCCTCGGGGTGGTCGGCAGCATCGGCGTCTGGCTCGGGATCCTGGGACTCTGGCGGTGCAGGGCGATCGCTCGATGGAGGACTGGCAAAGGGATAGGGCAGAGATTCTACCTGAAAATATTGATAGAATTTTGGCGTGATCTGTAGCCAGTAGGAACGTTCATCAACTTTACGACGCTTCCGAACCAATCCTAAATCGACGAGTTCGGGTACATGTTGATACACTCCAGAACCGCGCAATTCCACCAACTCAGGCTGACTCAGGGGCCCTTTGAGGGCGATCGCTGCCAGGGTGCGCAGGGCTCCGACACCCAAATCTAGGGGAATTAACGTCTCCACCAAGTCATGAAATCTTGGCCGTAGCTGCAGCGCATATCCCTCTGGCGTCTCCACAACTTCTAGGGCACTGTCGCGATGGGCGTAGTCGTCCATCAATTCTAGGATGCCCTCTTCCACCTCGCGGCGATCGCAGCCAGCATAGTCAGCGATTTTGCTCAGCGGCAGTGGATGCCCCTTGAGGTAAAGAATCGCTTCGATTTTGCTAGCCAGGCGGATCATGGTTACCCCAAACGTGGAAAAACAACATGTGCTGAACGGCTAAACCTGAGGTTGGGATGGGCGGAAAGCCGCTTGCTCCCATGGTCTGAGATCTAGATGCGGTTATCCAACCGGCTGACCCATCTCGTTGACCCGCCTTTACCCAAAGGAAGGGTACACCTCAACAACGGCGATGCCCTCGTTAACCGATGGGGTTAGTCTAAGTTGTGGCCGGTGAGTTCCACAAAAATGTCTTCTAGGTTAGACGGACGAATCATCATGCCGGTTTTATCAGCCTGCGCCGCCAGATGCACCTGGGCCTCATCCATGGTGGGAAAGAAGGTATAGTCCCAGCGATCGCCATCTTGCTTCATCAGCAATCCTAGCCCATGCTTGTGGCGCAGTTCGTCTAGGGTGCCCATCTCAATCAGCTTGCCATTGTCCATAATGCCAATGCGATCGCACAGGTATTCCACCTCTTCCATGTAGTGGGTGGTGAGGAGGATGGTCATGCCCTGTTGATTTAAGCCTTTGATGATTTCCCAGAGCCGGCGACGGGTTTGAGGATCGAGCCCAACGGTGGGTTCATCTAAGAATAAGATCTGGGGCTGGTGGAGCAGGGCGCGGGCAATTTGCAGCCGGCGCTTCATGCCCCCCGATAGGGTTTTGACGAGAGACTGGCTGCGATCGCTCAATTCAACATAGTCGAGCCAGCGGCTAATGTCCTGCTGACGGCGGGAGGTGGGGATATGGTGCATCCGCGCGTGGAATTCCATATTTTCCCAAACCGTCAGATCCACATCGACGCTGATTTGTTGCAGCACCACCCCGATCTGTTGCTTCACCCAAAAGGGTTGGCGCACCACATCATAGCCAGCTACGACAATCTCTCCCTGGGTGGGCTGGGTCAAGGTGGTCAACATGCGAATGGTGGTGGATTTGCCTGCGCCGTTGGGGCCCAGCAGACCAAAGATTTCGCCGGGTTGAATGGTCAACGACAAATCATTGACCACACAGACGTTGTTGTAGACTTTGTGGACGTTTTGTAGGGCAACTGCAGCCATGGTCGTGCAAACGTAAACGGTGAGATGAAGAAGGGGTGGGACGTGGGGTCAGAGTTGCCTCCAGCCTAGGGACACCTTGGGTTAAAACAAGCTGTGCTTGGCTAGTATCGCAAGATAGAAGAACGAAGACAGAAGAACGAAAAGGAAGTCCAGGACACACAGGGGTTCCGCCTTAGTTACTAGGCGGGTTACTTCTGCTTCAGAGGACTCGTGCCTAGGCTAGAAAGACTAGGACTGAGGTGAAGGTGATGCAGCATCGGGTCATGCAGCCTTGATCAACTCCCTGGAGAGCGATCGCTGATGATCGTCAACCTTCAATTTAGCAGTCTTAGGTCTGCTCTATCAAAACTCCCATCGTTAAGACCTGTCCGATGGTCGAGCTGTGCTTCACCATCGGACATCCCACCGCCTGCTCCTCGCCCAGGGGCCAGTCATAGCAAGAACCCGATGCCTAACAGCAAACCGCTCCAAAAATGCAGCTTAATGGCGATGAATTTACAGTTGCTAACCCGGTCAGGATGGTTGTGATAGCAGCTGACGTGGCGACAAAGGTGCCAGCCGGGGGGGATGCTCAACAGGATCAACAACGTCCACAAGGGAAACAGTTGCAACGACACAAAGACTATGGTCAGTCCGTAGAGACTGCCCACCACCCAGGGCAGGAGTTGGGCACTGCGCTCGGTACCCAAACGGACAATGGGCGATCGCTTCCCGGCGGCGATATCATCCTCCACTTGATGGAAGTGGGAGCAGAACAGGATTAGGCTAGTGCTTAAGCCTAGGACAATGGACGCAACCAGGCTCATCCACGACCAGGTTTGGGTTTGGCTATAGTAGGCGGCGGATACGGCGAGGGGGCCAAAGCAGCAAAAGCAGAGCGGTTCTCCCAAGCCTTGGTAGCCCAATCGTAGGGGCGGCCCTTGATAGGAATAGCCCAAAGCGCAGCAGAGTAAGACAATGCCTAGGACTGTTGCATCTTGCTGCAAAAGAGCGATCGCTAAAATGCCCAACACGCCAGCCAGCAGACAGCTATTGCCGATCCAGAAAATTAAGGATTTATTGCGGGTTAAATTGACTAACGAATGATGTTTATTTTGATCAATGCCAGTTTCTGAGTCGAAGACATCATTGCTGAGGTTTTCCCAGGCCAGGATGAGGATAGCAGAACAGGTAAAGGTTAGGAATACCGGCAGATGTAGACGCTGGGTTTCGGCAAAGGCGATCGCACTTCCCAGCCAAATGGGCATAATCGCCACGCTATACATGGGGGGCTTGATGGCAGCCATCCAGAGTTGTTTGCGATGCGGCGATCGCACCGTTCTCACCGTTTGAATCGTCATGTCTTAAACGTCAATGGATAGTATCGGGAGCTGAGGGGAGAGCCATCCATCCATCTACCCTCCTACCCAGGGACAAAACCAGGGTGGTTGATTGCCGAGACGGATGCCGTGAACTCCGGCAAGCACCTGAAGTTGGCGCTGTCTAGACCTCAGTATCTCATAGGGTTACAGACGATCGGGTGATTTTGGGCGATCGCTGAGTGAGCCGTTACGAATTGCAATATTCCACCGAGGATTTGCGGAAAATCCTCAGGCGCGAGTCCAGCCTGTCCCCCGATTATTCGTAGAATAGATGAGAGATATCCCAAGGCGTCAATGCCTTTACCTACCTAGGTTCTACCCCAACCCCCAGGTTTCTCATAGCCCGACCTAGGGCGGCCTTGGGGAGTGCTCAGCCATAGTTGTGTCTTGTAATACTCTGCAACACAGTGCAACAGAGTTCCCCTAAACTGCCCCCCACCGTTTATCGTTTGGAAGGGATCGGAGCGCTGGAGCCCGCTGAGTGTGATGCTCTCCATGGGCTTGGGCAGATCGTTGCGAACCGTGGGAGCGGATCGAGGTTGACGGATCTGCGGCCGTATCTCAATGTCGATGTTACCCAGTCAGACTGCCTGAGTGGATGGAAACCTGCCGCTTTGCCTACTATGACCGTAACCCCCCATTCTCGTCCTCGACTGCACACAGAACAAGACCTGTATCAGTGTTTGTTGGCTTGCCAACAGCAGTCCAGTCTGGAGGAGCCTGCGATCGCTAGCCTATCGTGGGAGATCCCGTCGTTGGATCCGCTCATGGTGCTGCAAGCGTTGGCCGTGGCCCAGCAGCCCCATTTTTATTTTGAACACCGGCGGCAGCAGATGGCGATCGCGGCGGTGGGTAGTGCGGTGGCTCAATGCTCTAGCCATCCTCAACGCTTTCAGGATGCTCGATATTTTATGGATGATTGTCTGCGCCGCTGTCAGACGGTTCATTCTCCCAGTCTGCTGCACTTTTTCTGTAGCTTTACATTTTTTCCCCAGGTGAGTCCGGGGGCTCCCTTTCCGGGGGCGACGGTCTTTATTCCTGCTTGGCAGGTGATCAACCAGGGCGATCGCACCAGCGTCACGGCCAATCTTGCGATTACGCCCCAAACGGCGCTACGGGCGGTAACTCGGGCTACTTGGACGACGCTAGAACAGGTGCGATCGCTGGCCTCGCCGGTGGTGTCTCTCTGTCATCGGTTGGATGCCATGCCGGGGCAGGTGCTCTCGGAAGAGACGGATGCCTCCACGTCCCCAGTTCCCTTCCAAGCCTCGGTGCAGGCGGTGTTGGGGGCGATCGCCCAGGGACGTTTGCAAAAAGTGGTGTTGGCCCATGCCTTGGATGTGGTGTCGCCCCAGCCGTTTTCCGTGGTGCGATCGGTGGATAACCTGCGCCGCCGCTATCCCGACTGCTATGTCTTTTCCACGGGCAATGACCAAGGCCATAGCTTTATTGGGGCCAGTCCCGAGCGGTTGCTGAGTGTCCGCGATCGCGCCCTAGTGGTGGATGCCTTGGCGGGATCCTCGCCTCGGGGTGGGTCACCCCAGGACGATGCCGATCTGGCCGATCGCCTGCGCCATAGCCCTAAGGAACGCCATGAGCATCAGGTGGTGGTGGACTTCATCGCCGCTCAACTGCAGGCCGCTGGGCTTACTCCCCGCTATGCCCCTGAGCCTGACCTCTTGCGACTGTCCAACATTCAGCATTTACATACGCCTATCCATGCTCGGATGCCCAATAGCCTGCATCCCCTGGCCTTATTGGCTAATCTGCATCCCACCCCAGCGGTGGCCGGGGTGTCGCGGGATGTCGCCTGCCAGGAAATTTTGCGCCACGAATCCTTTGAGCGATCGCTCTATGCTGCGCCGATTGGCTGGATTGATCACCAGGGCAACAGTGAATTTGTGGTGGGCATTCGTTCAGCCTGGCTCCATGGCAATCGGGCGCGGCTCTATGCTGGCGCGGGCATTGTGGCTGGCTCCAACCCCGACCGGGAGTTGGCGGAAGTGCATTTGAAGCTGCAGGCATTGCTGCAGGCATTGGTTTGAGAGCGACTATGTTGGATTTTCGGACAACAAACAGCCTTTGGTCGTCTGTGATGGCGGAGGTGCTAGCTCGATTAGGCGTGGAAACAGCGGTGCTCTGTCCAGGATCACGCTCAACACCGTTGACCGTAGCCTTTGCCCAGCATCCGGCCATCCAAGCTATTCCTATGTTGGATGAGCGATCGGCGGCTTTTTTTGCCCTCGGGCGATCGCGTCAGACCCGGCAGCCTACGGTGTTGGTCTGCACGTCGGGCACGGCGGGCGCTAACTTTTATCCTGCGGTGATCGAAGCGCAGGCAGGGCGGGTGCCGCTGCTAATTATCACCAGCGATCGCCCCCCGGAACTGCGGGACTGTAATGCGGGGCAAACTATTGATCAGCAAAAACTCTACGGCTCCTACCCCAACTGGTATAGCGAACTGGCGATACCGTCCACAGAACCTGCCCTGTTGGCCTATCTGCGGCAAACCTTGATCTATGCCTGGGAGCGATCGCGCTATCCCGTGGCTGGGCCGGTGCACCTGAACCAACCTTTTCGAGATCCCCTCGCGCCTATTCCCCAAGCCGATGTTCTCGCCCTGGCCAAGCAGTGGGATGAGCCGCAGTTTTTCGCCGCTATCACCCGTGGCACCTCGTCGCCCACGCCCACCCTCGCCCCAGAGGCGATCGCCGACCATGTGGCCACCTGGGGTTCCTGCGATCGCGGCGTGATTATTGCCGGGGTCGATCAACCCGACCAGCCCCGTGCCTATTGTCGAGCGATCGCCTACCTGGCCAAAACCCTGGGCTTTCCAGTCTTGGCAGAAGGTCTATCCCCAGCCCGCAACCATGCGGACTGCAACCCCTACCTCGTGGCGACCTACGACGGCATTTTGCGCCATCCCACCCGCGCCGCCGCCCTTGCGCCCGAGGTCGTGATTCGGATTGGGGAGATGCCGACCAGTAAGGTGTTGCGTCAGTGGTTGGACAAAACCCAGCCGCTGCAATGGGTGATTGACGGGGGCGATCGCAACCTCGATCCCACCCATGGCCGCACCCATACCCTGCGCTGCACCCTCCATCAAGCCGTGCAGTCTCTCCACCTAGCCACCGTCGGCCCACCGGATTATCTCCATGAATGGCTATCTGCCGCTGCCTCGATCCGATCGCTGATTGATCAGCACTGCACCGCTACTGAGCGCTTAGTGGAAAGTAAACTATCGTGGCTTCTGGGGCGATCGCTGCCGCCCCAAACCCCCGTGGTGATTGCCAACAGTATGCCCGTGCGCGATGTGGAATGGTTTTGGCCCCTGAATGCCCAGCAGCATCAGATGATCTTTAGCCGAGGCACCAACGGCATTGACGGTACCCTCTCCACTGCCCTAGGAGCTTGCTATGGCCGCCAGGGAGTGTTGATCACCGGTGATTTGGCCTGCCTGCACGACACCAACGGCTTCCTGGTGCGGCACCATTGGCAAGGGCATTTAACGGTGATCGTGATTAACAACAACGGCGGCGGTATTTTTGGTCTCCTGCCCATTGCCCAAGCCGAGCCCGCCTTGTTCGATACGTTTTTCACCACACCCCAATCGGTGAACTTTGCCCACCTTTGCGCTGCCTATGGCATCGAACATCAGCCCATCAAGTCTTGGGAACAGTTAGTCCAATCGCTCAATCCATTACCTCAGAGCGGTATTCGCGTGCTGGAACTGCTAACCGATCGCTCCATCGATCTGCATTGGCGACAGACCCTTTGGCAGCGCATGAGGCAATAATCCGCCCCAGCCTACTGGATCATTCCATTCTTGTTCGCCACAATTGGGTCAAGTTATACAACAGGCAGCCGACTCCTCCGGACTTCCAACCATCGCTCCTGTGGTACTGACCCAAGAGGGGCGATCGCCCCCAACCCTCCCTAAGGTGATCCTCGATGAGTACCCCCAAAGCCATCAACTCCCAAGACATTCTCGAATGGGTGCATGAAAAACAGCTTGCGTCGCTGCTGCAAGACGCCAAAACCCAGATTGATCAAGAACAGCTTGCGGTCGAAATTGAAACCGAAACCGATCGCCTCATGGACGAAACCTGCCATAAGCTGCAGACCCTCACCCTTGATGATGAAATCCAGCGAGAAATTGGCCATCTGCTCTATCAACTGCCGGATTTACGCAAGCTGAGAAATGTCTATCTGGTGCATATGGCCCGTAGCGCCATCGAACTCTTGCTGTCTAGCGCTCAACCCCCGTCCGATGTTTCCACCCCCAGCCTGCCCCCTGCCCTTAAGCATCGTAATCTAACCATCGCCCGCCGCATTCGCCGCCGCATTCGCTACGAGATTTTCGTTAACAACTCCCAGTCCACCATGTTGATTCTGGGGCTGGCAGGTTTCATCAGCATTTTTGCGATCGCTCCCTTTTTGATTTACCTGATCATTCAGGGCACCGCGCCGTCCTTGCAGGTAACCTCATCCTCGGGGCAAATCAGCATTCAGCCCAGTCGCAACATGTGGCTGCAGCTCCCAGACGGCAAGGAACAGATGTTGGACGCTAATGCGGGCTATACCCTGATGCCCCAAGCCAGCAGTAAGGCTGGGCAGACCCCAACCCCAGAGCCCACACCTCGCGCAGCTACGCCCACGCCTGAACCTGAGGTTGCGCCCACACCGGTACCCGACGCAGCATCCGCCGAGGATCTGGCCCCACCTCCCCCCACTGTATTTTCCCCGCTGGAGACTGCGCCTGCCCAGTTATCCCAGCAGGTGCCAGAGGAAGAGGTGGAGGAAGAGATAGGGGAAGAGGTAGGGGAAGAGGTAGAGGAAGAGGTAGAGGAAGAGGTAGAGGAGAGCGATCGCTCGTCTGCACCTACGCCCAGTGAACCCACAAGAGAACCTGAAGAGCCGATCAGCGAGTCTCGGGATATTAGTGTCGTGGCGATAGACGAGGGGACGCTGCGCAACACCGGTACGTTTTTTGAGAATGTGGGCATTCGCCTGTCGCTGCTGCTGATTGTGGTGATGGGCGGTGCTTTGGGTAGCTCGATTAGTGTGATTGTACGAGCCCAAAACATGGTCTATGGGCAACGTCCTGAGCCACTGGTGCTGTTTTTTACAGGGCTGCTCAAGCCTATTATTGGCATTGCCTTCGCCATTTTTATCTTTGCGGCCCTAGAGTCAGGCTTGGTTTCGGTGGGCAATCGCGAGCAAACCAATCGCACCTACCTGTATCTAGCGATTTCCTTTGTGGCTGGCTTCAGCGAGCGCTTTGTCCAGGATATTTTGATGAAAACGGAGCAAACCATGACACCATTTTCTCGGGAAGATTCAACCAAGCCGTTGATTTGACATGCTCTCCACCCATCTTGCCTAGCGATGGCGTGGGTATTTCTTAAGATTGCCCACAAAAAGTTCTGCTGCTCAACCTCCTTGGCCATGGCTGCAGCTTGCCTGTACCCACAGCGACATCGTGACAGGTTCCCCTAGATAGGCTAATCTCAGCATTGGGCTAGCTCAGCCCCGTCCGCCTATCGCGATTCCTGGTTCCTATGCAGATTGATTGGCAAACGGCTAAAACCTACGACGACATTCTCTATCACAAACTAGATGGCATTGCCAAAATCACCATCAACCGTCCCCATAAACGCAATGCCTTTCGCCCCAAAACGGTGTTTGAACTCTACGATGCCTTTGTCGATGCCCGCGAGGATCCAAGCATTGGAGTTGTGCTGCTTACGGGAGCTGGCCCCCACACCGATGGCAAGTATGCCTTTTGCTCCGGCGGCGATCAAAGCGTGCGGGGCATGGCGGGCTACGAAGATGAAGCGGGGGTGCCGCGTCTTAACGTGCTGGACTTACAGCGGTTAATTCGCTCCATGCCCAAGGTGGTGATTGCTCTGGTGGCTGGCTATGCCATCGGCGGTGGTCATGTGCTGCATATCCTCTGTGACCTGACGATCGCTGCTGACAACGCGATCTTTGGGCAAACGGGGCCGAAGGTGGGCAGTTTTGATGGCGGCTTTGGGGCCAGCTACCTGGCCCGGATTGTGGGACAAAAGAAGGCGCGGGAAATTTGGTTTCTCTGCCGTCAGTACAATGCTCAACAGGCTATGGACATGGGTTTGGTGAACCATGTGGTGCCGGTGGAGCAGTTGGAGGCGGAAGGGGTACAGTGGGCCCAGGAAATTTTGCAGAAAAGTCCCATTGCTATTCGCTGTCTGAAGGCGGCCTTGAATGCCGACTGCGATGGTCAAGCTGGCTTGCAGGAATTGGCGGGCAATGCCACCATGCTCTACTACATGACCGAGGAGGGCAGTGAGGGCAAGCAGGCGTTTTTGGATAAGCGATCGCCTGATTTTCGCCAATATCCCTGGCGTCCCTAGGAGAGTTTATCATCCATGGGCTGGGAGCTGCAGCCCCCAGCCCATAGCCTTTCTAGCCTTTGCTAACCTTTACTAGCCTCTAGGGGGAATGGTCACGTCAATGGGCGTGATCTCCATGCCTAGGTCACTGAGCGGCGGGTCAATCTCTGCAACATTACCCACGACTAAGGTCACCAACTTACTGGGATCCAAGTAGGTGCGGGCAGCGTTGAGGACATCCTCCGTGGTGGTATCAGCGATCGCTTGCTGGTACTGGAAGATAAAGTCTTCCGGATAGCCATAGTATTCGTAATTCATCACCCGCGAGAGGATTTGGCTGGGGCGCTCAAAGCTGAAGACAAAGGAATTGAGCACCGAGTCTTGGGCCCTGCTTAACTCGTCTTCGGTAATGGAACTGGTGCGCAGGGTTTCAATTTCGGCTTTCACCGATTCAATAAAGGGCACCGTGGCTTCCGATCGCGTTTGTCCACCCGCTACAAAGATCCCCGGATAGTCATAACGCGCTGACCAGAAAGCATAGACCACATAGGCCAAGCCCTGCCGCGATCGCACCTCGTTGACCAGCCGTCCACCCAGACCATTCATCACCTCGTTCATCACCGAGAGACTGGCATAGTTGGGGTCGTTCAACAGACCGCCTAGGTGGCCAATGCGAATGTTGCTCTGGGTGAGCTGGGGTTGATCGACCACGAATAGGCCTCCCGTCTGCACCTGCTCCACGGGCGGCAGCTCCGGCGTAGGCACGGGCTGGGTTGCTTGCCAATCGCCAAAGGTCTCTTCAATCAGCGATCGCATCTCGCGGGTCTCAAAATCACCCACAATCCCCAGCATCATGTTGTTGGGTTGAATATAGCGATCGTAAAACGCCACCATATCCTCGCGGGCAATATTGTCGAGGGTGCTGTATTCCAAGGTGCGGGCGTAGGGGCTATCCTCGCCGTAGATCAGTTTGCTAAACTCCCGGCCCAAAATGCTATCTGGATCATCATTACGGCGCGCGATTCCCCCTTCTCGCTGGGATTTAGCCAGGTCAATTTTTTCCTGGGGAAACGCTGGCTGACGAATCACCTCGGCAAACAGTTGCAGCACTTGGTCAGCATCTTTGGTGAGCGTATCAAAGCTAGCCGACCCCGATGCCCCGCCAATCCCCGTTTCAATGAAGGCGGCATCCTGCTCAAGGATTTGGTTAAGCTCATCAGCCGGATGAATGAGGGTGCCGCCGCTGCGCATCACCTCGCCGGTCAGACTTGCTAACCCCACCTGATCTCCTGGCTCCAAGCGATCGCCGGTGCCGAAAATGGCTGTACCGCTCACCAGCGGCAGTTCATGGTCTTCGATCAAAAAGACCTTGATGCCATTATCAAGCTCCACCCGCGTATAGTTGGGCACCTGGATTTCTGGGAGAGGTGCAAACTCTAGTTCGGTGTAATGCCGGGGTGTATCAGCCAAGGCGGGCGATCGCCCAAAGCCTAGCACCAGCACCACCATCGTCAGCCCCATGACCACGCCATAGCGGATCAGCTTGCGTTGCAGGCTAGCGTGCCACTGCTGGGGGGCGGTTTTGATCCACTGCCATCTCTTCAACCGCTGCATGATGTTGTTTTGCTCCTATGGGTCCAAGACATCAAGAATTTGTTCATCCAACCTTGGAGCCGCAGGGCAGCCCCAAGCGATTGGGTTTATGGGAGGGAGACCTGCGTCCAATCCTGGGCAGGCTAGGTTTCTTCCTGCTCTGCTAGCGGCAGAATCCGTCCTGTGGTGACATTGTCAGGGCGGAACATCGCCTGAGAAACCCGCATCACGTCTTCAGCGGTGACTTGATTAATAGCATCTAGCTCAGAAAAGAGATTGCGCCAACTGCCTGTTTTAGCTTGATAGGAGGCCAAGAGGCTAGCCATACCTTGATTGGAGGATAGGCTGCGCACCAGACTGGCCAGGGACTGGGTCTTGACGCGATCGAGTTCATCTGCCGTGACCGGTTCGGTACGCAGGCGATCGAACTCTTGATTCATCGCCGTTTTGATTTCATCCACCGTATGCCCCGGCGCGGTGAGTCCATAAAACAGCACCAAATTGGGGAAGCGATCGCCCGGAAACCCATCCGCAGCGCCCATATCCAAGGCAATGCGTCCATCCTGCACTAAGGACTTGTAGAGCCGAGACGTGCGTCCATAGGTCAGAATACCGTTGATCACGGTGTAGACGGCATGGTCGGGATGGTTGAGGTCAGGGCGGTGGTAGCCCTCTAGATACCAAGGTTCTGAGTTGAGGTAGAGGGTGACGTCCCGAGGTTCGGTTTGGGGTGTCAACTCGGCCACCACATCGGGCGCATTGGGGCGATCGGGGTAGCGGCTGAAGTAGATCCGCGCCAGTTGCCGCACTTCCCGAGGATCAACATCGCCCACCAGGGTCACGGTCATGCGCCGAGGGGTGTAGTGGGTGGTGTAAAAGTCGTAGATATCATCCCGGGTCATATTCCGCAGATCGTCTTCATAGCCGATCACCGGCCGACCGTAGATATAGTCAGGAAAGCTGGTTTCCAAAAATGCTTCAATCATTTTGCCAACGGGGGAATTGTCGGTGCGCATCCGCCGTTCTTCTAAAATGACGTCCTTTTCTTCATAAAACTCGCGAAACACGGGGTCGAGGAACCGCTCCGATTCCAGCGACATCCAAAGCTCTAGCTTATTGGCCGGTAGGCTATAAAAATATCGGGTAGCGTCAGCCGATGTGGTGGCATTCAAGCCTACGCCGCCGGCCTCTTCCACAATGCGCCCAAATTCATTTTGGTTGACATAGGTGGCTGCCTCTTCCTGCACGGCATCAAATTCTGCCTGCAGTCTTGTCTCCTCGTCGATATCACCCGCCGCCCGCGCCGCCAAGATCTGGTCAAATAGCTCATCCAATTGATCGAGCAGGGGACGTTCGGCCTCATAGTCGGAGGTGCCTACAAGGGAGGTTCCCTTAAAGGCCAAATGCTCTAGATAGTGGGCTGCGCCGGTCTTGCCATCTTCTTCCTCCGCTGCCCCAACGTTGAAATGGATCATAAACGAGACCACCGGCGCTTGATGACGCTCCATGACAATGAAGCGAATGCCGTTGTCGAGGGTAAATTCTGTGATCTGATCGTCTACGCGATCGAGATAGGGCTGGATGTCGGTGGCCCGAGCAGATAAGGTACGGGCGATCGCACTAGGCTGGGGCACAAGCCAGAGCGTGACACTTAAGCAAAGACCCATGGCGATCGCTAGCATTCGCCATGGAGCCCAGCGGCCCCGTCCATCTTGCCCACTTGGGGTTTTGCATCGCATGGAGTATCGCATCATAAGGGGAGAAAACGTCGATAACTAAAAGGTAACAGCGCCGTTAGGGGTATGACAGCCCCACCATCCTTCAGCATAGAGAGTTTTCGTTCGTTCGTGGGTGTTTCCATCTGCTTCCTAGATCAGGCGAGGCCAGGGGTGCAATGCTTGCGCGATCGCCCTTATGGGAGAACCAGAGCCTTATACTGAAGCGTAGCTGGTGTATTCCAGTTTTGCCCTGGGAGCCAGACTAGGCTAGCGTGGGAAGCAGTCTTTGTGTCTAGTCTGTTCATGGGATGCTTGTCATCGGCGCGATCGCCCAGTATGCTGTTTCCCGTCTAACCCCCTTATACTCTTCCCAATACTCTTCCAAGGACACCTCCATTGAGCGGACAACAGAGCACGTCTAGTCTGAGTCGCTGGTTTCAGCGCCTGATTGCGGCAGCCCTCCTCGGCGGTCAAGTCGTCATCCATCTAGCCCGTGGACGCATTCATCGGCGCAATACCCTCGATCAAATGGCCATGGTGGGGCCAGAGTCGCTGTTGATTGCACTGCTCACCGCCAGCTTTGTGGGCATGGTCTTTACGATCCAAGTTGCCCGAGAATTTATTGCCTTTGGAGCCACAACGGCCGTCGGAGGCGTGTTGGCCCTGGCTTTAGTACGAGAACTAGCGCCGGTGTTGACCGCTGTGATTTTAGCTGGACGGGTTGGATCTGCCTTTGCTGCAGAAATTGGCACCATGCGCGTGACCGAGCAAATTGATGCCCTGCAAATGCTCAAGACTGACCCGATCGACTACCTGGTGATTCCTCGGGTGATTGCCTGCTGCGCCATGCTGCCGATTCTAACGCTGCTGTCGTTTTTGACCGGGCTCGGCGGTGGGATGTTGATCTCGGAAGGGCTCTATGACATTTCCCGCACGGTGTTTATCGACTCGGCCCAAAGCTTTCTCTCCGTCTGGGATCTGGTCAGTGCTTCCATCAAGGCTGGGGTCTTTGGGCTACTGATTGCCATCATTGGCTCTAGCTGGGGCTTAACCACCACTGGAGGAGCCAAAGGCGTAGGGCAATCTACGACCACGGCCGTTGTGACCATGCTGCTGGCGATCTTTGTGTTTAACTTTTTTCTCTCTTGGCTGATGTTCCAAGGACCAGGCAGTGCTTCCCTGGCAACCTAACTGGAGACAATCCTTGGGGATAATCTTCATCGATCGCCCTCGATTATCGTGGCTGGGATGACCCATGCACGGATGGGTATGATGAAGGTAGTCCATGGATAGGTGTTGGCGTTGAGAGAGCGATCGCTCCTTCGGCAACATCGGAGATGCTCCTGGCGTCATGGTATGTAGCAATTGTTTCCTGCGCCTCAGTCCGTCATCACCTTGGCTAACGCTCGGTATGGCGTCTGGTGTATCTCAAGCCTGTTTGAATTCAACTCTTACTACCATGATGAACTTCCTCCCCACGCTTTATCGTCAACTTCGCCGCCGCTGGTTTTATGGGCTGATGTCTGTAGTCATGGCGTTAGGTCTGGTTCTGGGCACACCGCAGCCAGGCCAGGCTCTGAGTTTCCTTGAATTAATTTTTCGAGGCATTCAGGTCATTCAGTTGTCCAACATGTCTGACTCCCAAGAGGTGCAGATTGGTGGACAAATCAATGAACAGTTGGTGACGCAGCAATTTTCGCTCTACACCAATCAATCGGTGAATGCCTATATTGATGAAATTGGTCAAGCCCTCGTGCCCTACAGCGATCGCTCTGACATTCCCTACGTCTTCCAAGTGGTGGATGATGAGCAGGTGAATGCTTTTGCGACCATGGGCGGCTATGTCTATGTCACTACAGGGCTGATTGAAGAAGCAGACAACGAGGCAGAATTGGCCAGCGTGATTGGCCATGAAATTGGTCATATTGTCGGTCGTCACGCGGTGAAGCAAATGCGCGAACGGGCGATCGCCGCTGGTGTAGCCTCCGCGGCAGGGCTGGATCGCAACACAGCCGTAGCGATTGGGGTTGAGCTAGCCATTAACCGACCCAACAGTCGCCAAGATGAATATGAGGCCGATGAGCTAGGGCTAGCCAATCTTGTCGAGGCTGGCTATGCTCCGTCTGCCATGGTGTCGTTTATGGAAAAACTATTGGGCGGTGGCTCCGTCCCGACGTTCCTCAGCACACACCCCAACACGGCTGACCGGATTGAACGCCTCAACGGCATGATCGATACTGAGACGGCTGATGTGGGCGAGGGGCTAGACGGTGCTGCTTATACAGCACGGATCGCGCCCCTGAGCTAGATGTCCGTTGCTCAGACAGGTCAAGCTAGGAAGCGATCGCCCCCCTCAGCCCACTTTCCGGGCTGGGCTGAGGGGTTGACCGGGTGAGATCGTCCGCTAGGAGACTGTGGAACCATCTAATTGCAGTCTCGATTTTCGATCGTTTGGTCGGGCATGACCGTCGCGCATAATCTTGCAGCTTCTAGCGCAACGGGATCTATCGAGGAATGGCTGAGGTCTGCTGATTCGAGATCGGCTCCCTTGAACTGGGCACCTCGTAGATCTGCACCCCTTATCCGGGCTCGCTGTAAGTTAGCGGATTGTAAGTTGGCGTTGACTAAAATAGCGTCATCCAAATTAACGCGCATGAGATTGGCCTGCTGTAAGTTAGAGCCAATCAGGAGCACATCGCGTAAATTGGCCTGCTGAAGGTTGGCCTCTTGGAGGTTGGCTCCTCTTAAATCAGCTCGCTGTAAGTCGAGGCGCTGCAAATTGGTACCCGACAAGTCACAGGTTGGGCAGGCATTCGTGTCGAGCAATTGCTCGACCTGATCCGAATGGGACGCACAACTGGCGATCGCCAGTAGCCCTAAAATCAGACTGGTTCGGCTTAGAGCACAACAGATCACAGTTCGACTCGACACAGCATCCCCACCTTCAACGACATCTTGCGGGTTTTCTAAACTCCCAATGCAGGGACGACCTGCTTCGCTAGTCAACGATAGTCTAGCAGCCGAATGCAGAACGATACGAGAAGATGCTCAACGCTTCTCCTAACACCTAGAATCGGAAACCGGTTACACGCTGCACCAGAGTGGTTGTCCTATCCAGAGGCTAACGCTGCCGACCATGAGCGTCAGGCTGAGTAAGTCTTGAAAGCTACTGCGAACAGGGCGTGAACCACCGGGTAGAGCAGCAGATAGACGATCTTGTTCGGCGGCATGAACAAGGCGATCAACCACTTTCTCTGCATAGGGACGAATAATAGACCACACCAGGGGAGAGAGCCAGCCCTTGAGGGTCACAGAGTAGGAAATATAGCTGCCGCACAGGGTGGATTCCACCCGATAGGTGACGCGTTCTTCCACCCCTGGCATGGCCATGATCCGAATGCTCAATAGCTCTCGGGGATTGACCCGTTCAACAAAAATGCGGATGGGAATGGGCGATAGCCGAGTGACGGCCTCAAAAATTAGGCCGGGCTTCGGGAGCAGCCCCCGAGGTACGTTGGTGCGTGCCAAAATGGGATGCCAGGAAACATCAGCAAAATTCACCACCTTTTGCCATAGCTCATCTGCCGAGGCAGAGCTTAGGGCTCGGTATGTGCCGACTAGGGGATGCATCAGGCGATCGCGGCGGGTGAATTTTGTCCAAAACCCAAGCATTTCACAACGCTCCTACATGTTATTCGTCAGGTTCAGCCATCGGGGTTAATCGAAGCTGAACCCATTGCGCATGGACTCCATGATTATCATAGAGGCTTGTCCTTCGGTCGTCGTCTCACTAGAGGATGTCTTCATGCTTTGCAATGGGGCATGAGTGATCGCTCTAGGGTAGAGGCGATCGCTGCTCGTCATCATGGCTTAAGCGATCGCCCCTAAAGCATTTCATTCTAACGCGTTGCCCGCTGTCACCTGGCACAATCCTGAAGCATTGGGGAGCGATCGCTGTTCATGATCTAGACTGTTCCCCAGCTCATACCAGCACATCAACGAGCCCCGAGCATCCCCCTTAGGCGAGAAACCTTAAGCGCTAAAGTATTTGGCTTGAGGATGGTAGGCAATAATCGCTGTGGTGGACTGCTCTGGATAGAGCTGTTCACTCTCGTCCATATGTAACTGAATGCGCTGCGTGTCCAACAGTTCCAGCAGCACATACTGATCCTGCATATTGGGGCAGGCAGGATAGCCGAAGCTGTAGCGCGATCCTTGATAGCGCTGGGCCAGGACATCGCGAATCGTCGTAGGATCCTCTGCGCCAATACCCAACTCCCGACGAATGCGGGCATGGGTCCATTCGGCTAAGGCTTCCGCGACCTGCACCGCTAGCCCATGGAAGTAGAGGTAGTCGGTATATTGGTTGCTGTCAAACAACTGCTTGGCATAGGCTGTTGCCCGTTCCCCCACCGTCACCGCCTGCATGGGAAACACGTCAATCTGCCCGGAGTCTACCGGCGCAAAGAAGTCGGCAATGCACAACCGCCGCAGCGATCGCTGCCGAGGAAACTGGAAGGTGGCCAGGGGCTGGTCGGCTGTCCTGGTGGGATGCTCGGGATTGTAGAGATGCAGGGCATTGCCGTCGGCCTGGCAGGGGAAATAGCCGTAGACCACTTGGGGTTGCAGTAGGTGCTCATCCAGGATCTTTTGTTTCCAGTGATCGAGGATCAGATAGACCTTCTCGGCGAGGAAGGCGTCGTAGTCTTCCCGAGACTGGCCCTTGGGTTTGCGGAACTGCCACTGCCCGGCCACCAAGGCCTGCAGGTCGAGATACCACAGCACTTCCTCCATGGGAATATCGGCAGGGTTCAGCACCTGGGTGCCCCAGAAAGGCGGGGTGGGACGGGGAATATCCAGGGCGATCGCCTCTGATCGTTGGGTGTTAGCGGGTTCGTCTAGGGTTGGAGCGTCAACGTCGTCGCTTGTCTCAACCGTCGCCTCTTCCTTCACACCACCATCCAACGACAGATCAGGCTGCTCATTCAAGAATCCTTTGAAATCATCCCACTCCCCCTGCCCCTTGGCCGGCATGAGCTTATCCATGAAATGCAGATCGGCAAAGGCATCCTTGCCATAGATCACCCGACCGTTATAGGCATGTTGGCAATCTTCATAGACGAACTTCGGCGTCAGAGCTGCACCGCCCAGAATCACCGGCACCGTGATGCCGCGTTCATTGAAGGTTTCTAGGTTCTCCTTCATAAACGCCGTCGATTTCACCAGCAGGCCGCTCATGGCGATGCAGTCGGCGCGGTGGGTTTCGTAGGCGTCGATAATGCTGTCCACTGGCTGTTTGATGCCGAGGTTAATCACCCGATAGCCGTTGTTGGACAGGATGATATCCACAAGGTTTTTGCCAATGTCGTGAACGTCGCCCTTGACGGTGGCAATGATCACGGTGCCCTTGCCGGTATTTTGGTCAGAGGCTTCTTTGTCCATAAACGGCTCTAGGTAGGCCACGGCCGCCTTCATGGTTTCAGCCGATTGCAACACAAAGGGAAGCTGCATCTGCCCGGAGCCGAAGAGGTCTCCCACTACTTTCATGCCATCGAGGAGGAAGGTATTAATGATCTCCAGGGGTGCATAGTGGTTTAGGGCCTGGGCAAGGGCGTCTTCTAGACCAATGCGTTCACCATCAATGATGTGCTGTTTGAGCTGTTCCTCAATGGGCAGGGCTTTCACCTGGGAGCGATCGCGTTTGGTGGTCGCTCCTTCAAACAACTGGGTGAGTTCTGTGAGGGGATCGTAGATGCAGACATCGCCCTCAAACTGCCGTTCATCAAAGATCAACTGTCGGCAGACGGTTTGATGGTGGGGATCAATTTTAGCCAAGGGCAGAATCTTGGAGGCGCTGACAATGGCAGCGTCCAGCCCTGACTCCATGGCCAGGTGCAGGAACATGGAGTTGAGCGCGACTCGGGCAGCCGGGTTAAGCCCAAAGGAAATGTTGGAGATGCCAAGTACAATGTGGACGCCGGGCAGGTTTTGGCGGATTTGGGCGATCGCTTCCAGAGTCGCTTTACCATTGGCCCGATCTTCTTCGATCCCGGTGGAAATCGGCAGCGCTAGGGGATCGTAGAAAATTTCATGGGCAGGAATGCCAAAGTCTAGGACATCGCGGTAGGCCCGCTGAGCAATGGCAACCTTGCGTTCGGCCGTGCGCGCCATGCCCTCTTCATCGATGGTGCCAATCACCACGCCCGCCCCGTATTGCTTGGCGAGCTCTAGCACTTTCAGGAAGCGCTCTTCCCCATCCTCATAGTTGGTGGAGTTGAGCAAGCATTTGCCGCCGGCCACCTTCAGCCCCGCTTCCATCTTTTGCCATTCCGTGGAGTCGAGCATCAGGGGCAGCGTGGCATTGGTCACCAGGCGTGACACCAGGTTATGCATGTCCTTGACGCCATCGCGACCCACATAATCGACGTTCACGTCTAGAACATGGGCCCCTTCCTTGACCTGGGATTTGGCCAAGGCCACGAGACCATCCCAGTCTTCCTCATTCAGCAAGGTGCGGCATTTTTTCGAGCCGCTGGCGTTGAGGCGTTCGCCAATGATCAAGAAGGAGTTGTCTTGGTCGTAGGGCTGGGCCGAGTAGATGGAAGCGGCGGCGGGGGTGTAGTGCAGTGGTAGCCGAGGCACGATCGCTTGCCGCACGTCGCGGGGGTGGGGCGCGAGCTGGGTCGCCAGTTCCGATAGCTGGGCAATGTGATCGGGACGGGTGCCGCAGCAGCCCCCTACTACTTGCACTCCCCAATCTTCCACAAAGCGGGTCAGGGCCATGCGCAATTCCATCGGTGTCAGCTTGTAGTGGGCGTGCCCGCCGACATTTTCCGGCAGCCCCGCGTTGGGAATGCAGGACACCACAAAGGGCGACTGTTCGCAGAGGTATTTGATATGCTCCATCATGCGATCGGGGCCGGTGGCGCAGTTGAGCCCCAAAATGTCGATGGGATAGGGTTCTAAAATGGCCAGCACGGCGCTGATGTCTGAGCCCACCAGCATGGTGCCCGTCACTTCCATGGTCACCGATACCATCACGGGTCGGCGATCGCCCTTAGCTTGAAACACCTGTTCGATGGCATTCAGCGCCGCCTTAATTTGCAGCACATCCTGACAGGTTTCCACAATGAACAAATCCACCCCGCCATCCAATAAGCCCTCCACCTGTTCCACAAAGGCATCTTTGAGAGTGTCGTAGTCAATATGCCCTAGGGTCGGTAGTTTGGTGCCCGGCCCCATGGAGCCGGCCACAAAGCGCGGCTTATCGGGGGTGGAAAACGTTGCCGTCACCGACTTGGCCAATTCCGCCGCCGTTTTGTTGAGCTCATAGGCGCGATCGCCCAAGTCGTATTCGGCCAAGACAATCGACGTACCGCCAAAGGTATCAGTCTCAATCACATCGGCCCCGGCTGCCAAAAAGTCTGCATGGACTTTGCGCACGGCCTCCGGAGCCGTGATGACCAAATATTCGTTGCAGCCTTCATACTCTGGCCCACCAAAGTCAGCGGCCGTCAGGTCTTGCGCTTGTAAAGACGTCCCCATAGCTCCGTCAAACACAATCACGGGACGACTGGGGTGATGAAGACGATCGAGAAAAGCAGGGGTCATAGTCAACGTCGGTCTACAACTAGGTCTAGAAACGGTCAGATGCAGAACCATAGGCGATCGCCCCTCCCCAACACAGCCCTAAGGAATGTAGGAAGGGAACCAAGGGTTCGGGCTATACAAGTCTGTTTCTATCAGTATGCCAATACTCGGACAGTCAATACAATTGCTGGCGATGAGTTGCTGGAAATGAGTTGCCGGAAATGAGTTGCCTAAGGTGTGGCGGAGGGCGATCGCTGCCATCGTTCCCAAACCTCTCAACCAAGATGAGAATAAATACTAACCATTGGGGCAGACTAAAGAGCGGGGTGTTCTCCGGATTCAATCCGGTCTAGGGTGAAATAAATAGGGTAGAACTGTAGGATCAGCGGCAAGACCTTGGTCTGCGTTAGCCTACAGATGTCTCTCTCCGTGTCTCGGCAGCCGCCGTCAAGAAGACATGTGATCAACCTGACATCTACACCCAGACCTCCTATACGACTGATGGGGGGAGAAACTCAAGGTTTGCAGTACACCCATCACGGAACTGTTGACCTAGGCGGGTAGTCTTCCCCCTAGTGTTTTCAACTCTGTGGGCACCGTTGGCCTACCCCATCTCGACGGCTGATATGACCTGCTGTGACTTGGGTATTGTTTGATTCCGTCCTCACCATTGACTACCAGTTGCTATGGCCAGGCAAAAAATTGTAATTGTTGACGATAGTCGCATCATCCGGATGCAAGTGCGAGACATGCTGCCTCAGGGCAACTTTGAAGTGTTTGAAGCCAAGGATGGAGCCGAAGGAATCGATGTGATTCAGCAGGAGCAGCCTAGCTTAGTGGTCATCGACTTCTTTATGCCCAATATGAACGGCTGGGAGGTAGTGCAGCGGATGCAGAAAGATGCCGTCCTGTGTCGTATTCCTGTGGTCATGATGTCAGGGCGAAAGGAGGATGTGGTCGCCGCCGTGCCAGAATTGTTTGACTATTTCGAGTTTTTGAGTAAGCCCTTTGATGCGCCTGTGCTCATGAAAGCCATCAAGGCCGCCATGATCAAAGCCAAAGACCGTCGCCAGGTAAAACCCATGGTGGCTGCTGCCGCAGTAGACAGCAATGGACAGACGTCTCGCCTTGCCCCTGCCGTTGAGACTCAGCCTAGCCGGGACGAGGCCCATCACCTGCTGGAAACCCTCCGGGCAGACATTAAAACGCTGAAAACCCATAATGCTCACTTACAAAGCGAGGTCAATACCCTCAAGAAACAGGTGACCCAGCTCGTATCGTTTGTTCGTAAAAAGTTACAGTAATGGATAGTCAGACAAACTATCATCCAGCGACTGATATGGTGTGGCTGCAGGACAACCGATTCGATATCTGCCCATCATGATGGATTAGGTCGTCAACCTAGCGGGTTTTAAGAAGCCAAAAACACTGCCGCGAAGACTCACCTCCAGTTGCCTAGGCTTCTCCCCTGAGAAGCTACCCTATGGTGCTGTTCTGTCAGACCGGCTGCTTGCAGATTAGGATTGAAGTAGGTCTGCAAGCTCATGTATCAAGGGGTTGGGGCAACCCGATTAATCGGTTTAACGATCGTTAAATCAATCGTCAGACCGATTGTTAGTATGCAGTTTGCGCATAGATGTTCCGGGACAACCTGGACTACTGTGAAGATATGTATGGATTTATATCGTTGCTTGGTATTTAGCGTTTCTAGGTACTCCATCGCCCCCAGGATCTGCCGCGCTTCAGAGCTATGAACGAAATGCCACGTTGGACGGATGGTTTATGCATAAAGGTTATGCATGAAACGGTGCAGCGATATGACTTTACCGAGTCGATCGCCGATGGCTGGCGGCAACGCCTGCCAGGGTTACAGCTCACTAAACGCGCTAAACCCGTTATGCCCATGATTGAGGGATCTGATGAAAACAATTTTAGTGATCGAAGATGAACAAGCGATTCGCTCGAATATCGTGCGAATTTTACATTATGGAAATTTTCAGGTTATTGAAGCAGGGGATGGTCAGGCTGGCGTAGAAGCAGCTAGGAGCTATCTGCCAGATTTAATTATTTGCGACATTATGATGCCGATTCTCGATGGCTATGGAGTGTTTCGAGAGCTATCGGATGATGCTGAAACTGCTATCATTCCTTTTATTTTTTTGAGTGCTAAGGCCGATCGCTCTGATATGCGCCAGGGCATGATCCTCGGTGCAGATGATTACTTAACGAAGCCGTTTACCAGCGCGGAGTTGCTGCAGGCGATCACGGCCCGTCTGTCAAAAAAGGCCAGCGTCACCGATCCCTACGTGAATGAAATGAAGCGAACGGTGGCTAACTTGAGCCAGGTGGCCTATAGCGACCCGCTGACCAATTTACCCAACCGGATTTTGCTGCGCCATCGTCTCAATGAGTTGCTGCGCCCCCTGAAACAGCAGCGTAGTTCTACTCTCGTGGCGGTGTTTTGCATTAACATTCGTCGGTTTCGCGATGTCAACAGCCTCTATGGTCAGTCGGTGGGGGATATGCTGCTGAAGGCAGTGGGCGATCGCTTAACGGAACTAGCAGGCAGCGATCGCATTGTCGCCCGTCTCGGGGGCAATGAGTTTTGTGTCGTCTGGGCAGATATTCTAGTGCCGGAAGATGTAGGTGTCTTGGCTCAGACCTTAATCGACAAGCTGCAACAGCCCTATGAGCTAGGCGATCATACCCTCAACATTCGGGTCAATCTCGGTGCCGCTCTTTATCCCGATCATGGCGAGACACCAGATGCTCTCTTGCCTCGGGCAGAAACCGCCGAGCATTGGGGACAGCAGCAGGGCAGTCAGGGCTATCAAATCTATGATCCAGTCATGACCCAGATGGATCAAGATCGCCGTCAGTTGGAGCTAGACCTGCAAAGGGCGATCGCTGAACTAGAATTTGAGCTGTATTATCAACCCCAGGTGAATTTGATCACAGGGCGGTTGCTAGGTCTAGAAGCTCTGCTGCGTTGGAATCATCCCACGCGGGGGCTATTGCTGCCCGCAGACTTTATGGCAGTGGCCGAAGATATGGGCCTGATGACCCCAATTGGCGAATGGGTGCTGTCTACGGCCGTATCTCAGTTGAAGGTCTGGCAAAATCGATCCTTGGCGACGTTAAAAATTTCCATCAACCTATCCGCCCGTCAATTTAAGCACACCAACTTAGTGCATCACATTACCCAGGTGCTGCAAGAAACCCAGCTTGATCCCACCTGCCTGATGCTGGAGTTGACCGAAACCAGCCTGATGGAAAATATTGATGATGCGGTGCAAACCCTTACCCAGTTGCGCGATATGGGTGTGGGGATTGCGGTGGATGACTTTGGCACGGGCTATTCTTCCCTGAGCAACCTGAAGCGGCTGCCGATTACGCTGCTGAAAATTGATCAGTCCTTTGTCTGCCGAATTATTGAGGATAAGCAGGACGCTGCCATTACCACTGCGATCATCGCCATGGCCCAAAGCTTAAATCTTAAGGTGATTGCCGAAGGCGTGGAAACCCGCAACCAGCTTTCATTCCTCAAAAAACACGGCTGCTACGCGATCCAAGGCTACATTTGCAGCCCGCCGGTGCCCACGGAGGAGGTGGCAGACTGCATTGAACGGCCGACCTTGCTAGATACCAACGTCTAATCTGGGTTGATGTCCTAGGTTTGTAACGCCGCCGATACCTATTAGGATCACCATAGTCCTTAAACTATAGGAGAGCGATCGCCGCCGGACATTCAAGCCGCTTCGAGAGCGATCGCCCCGATCATTGTTGACATTTCTGCCCAAGACGTACGGCATCCTAAACTTCTATGAGCCTAGCTACCAATCCGAAGAACGACGACAAAACCATTGTTCGGGAATACTTTAACGAAACCGGATTTGATCGCTGGCGACGCATCTATGGCAACGGCCAGGTCAATACCGTTCAGCTCGATATTCGCACGGGTCATCAAAAAACCATCGATACGGTGCTCACCTGGCTCGATGCTGACCAAAATCTGTCCGGCCTATCCATCTGTGATGCGGGCTGTGGAGTTGGCAGCCTCAGCATTCCCCTCGCCCAACGCGGTGCGCGGGTCTATGCCAGCGATATCTCCGACAAGATGGTCGGGGAGGCTCAGACAAGGGCGATCGCTACTCTCAAGCAGCGCGATAATCCCAGCTTTATGGCCCAAGACCTAGAAGCCCTATCGGGTAAATACCATACGGTTATTTGCCTGGATGTCTTGATCCATTACCCCGATGACAAGTCAGCGGATATGATTGCCCATCTCAGCAGCCTGGCAGAATCTCGCCTCATCCTCAGCTTTGCGCCTAAGACAACGGCCTACAGTTTACTAAAGAAAGTGGGCGACTTTTTCCCCGGCCCCAGCAAAGCCACCCGCGCCTACCTGCACCGTGAGGCCGATGTGGTGGCAGCCCTTGAGCGCAATGGCTGGACGGTGAAGCGCAATGCGATGACCAAGACCCGGTTTTACTTCTCGCGACTGCTGGAAGTGACCCGCAGCTAAGGCTAGTCCGGCTGAACGCACAACCTCTGTGCCAAGCCTTCGTGCTGAGCCGAGTCTTCGCGCCGAGGTTGATAACGTCATACTTGGGAGAGCGATCGCTCTCCTAAGTTTGTTACAACTCATGAAAAACCGTGAGGATGCGACCGGTCTTGCGTAAAATTTTTTTAATGATAGCCCTCATTAAATCGGACTATCGTAACAATCTAGGCAGCTTTTTTTGAATGCACGCAGTAGCTGACCCCAGTTGGTACTGATAGGGGTTGCATTTTGGTGACTGACGTATAAAAGCCCAGCATTGAGACGTTCATTAGGATATTGAGCATGAGCAGTAATCTAGCCACCAAGTTAAAAGAAGGAACCAAGAAGTCCCACACGATGGCAGAAAACGTGGGATTTGTGAAGTGTTTTCTGAAGGGAGTCGTTGAGAAAAATTCCTATCGAAAACTCGTGGCCAACCTGTACTTTGTGTACTCTGCCATTGAAGAAGAGCTGGAGAAGCACAAAGATCATCCTATTCTCTCCAAAATTTACTTTCCCGAACTTGAGCGGAAAGCTAGCCTAGAGCAAGATTTGCACTACTACTATGGCAGCAACTGGCGGGAGCAGGTTGCTCCATCCCCCGCTGCCCAAGCCTATGTGCAGCGCATCCGAGAGGTGTCTGCGACGCAGCCAGAACTGTTAATTGCTCAATCCTATACCCGCTACCTCGGTGATCTATCCGGTGGTCAGATCCTCAAGGGTATTGCCCAGCGCGGCATGAACTTGACCAACGGAGAAGGCACGGCGTTCTACGAATTTGCTGATATTCCTGACGAAAAAGAGTTCAAAGTCAGCTATCGCCAATCCCTAGATTCTTTGCCCATTACAGATGACATGGCCGACCAAATCGTGGATGAAGCCAACGCCGCCTTCGGCATGAACATGAAAATGTTTATGGAACTGGAAGGCAACTTAGTGAAAGCGATCGGGCAAATGCTGTTCAACACCCTCACCCGTCGTCGTCCTCGTGGCGAAAATGAGCTGGCTACGGCTGAGTAGTCTCTGTCTTGATCCCCAAAAGTCTTGAAGTGAACGGGCGCTCCCTAGTGGGTGCCCGTCCTTTTCTACTGAGGATCTTAGGTAACCTGAGTTCGATGATATGAAGGTAGTACAACACAGCTCAAGTGAGACATTAGGTGAGCGAAGCTGTAACGCATTTAGGCTTTTATTGCCCAAAGGGCGGAGGTTTCTGGAGCCATAACGTTATCGAACTCACGTTTTCCTGAGAGTCGCGACACCTGCATGATAGGATGAACTACTGTTCACTGGGATATCGTCCTGTTTCCTGAGCAACTGCCTCATGGGTCTCTGAGTAAGCGTCTGTTCAGGATGACTCAGATGGCCGATTCACGAAGGAGCATAGACGTTTGCGAAGCGAGACGATGCGGTTTTCCAAGATATTAATTGCCAACCGGGGAGAAATTGCCCTTCGCATTCTCCGCACCTGTGAAGAAATGGGCATCGCCACCGTTGCCGTCCATTCCACCATCGATCGCCATGCGCTGCACGTGCAGTTGGCGGATGAGGCGGTCTGTATTGGCGATGCACCTAGCAGTAAAAGCTATCTCAATATTCCCAACATCATTGCGGCAGCGCTGACACGCAATGCGGCAGCCATCCATCCTGGCTATGGCTTCTTGGCTGAAAATGCCCGGTTTGCCGAAATTTGTGCCGATCACCAAATTGCCTTCATTGGCCCCAGCCCTGATTCCATGATGGCCATGGGTGACAAATCTACAGCTCGGGAAACCATGAAGCGCATTGGTGTGCCGACGGTACCAGGCAGTGATGGGCTGGTGGCGGATGAGAAAAGCGCCGAAGCGATCGCTCAAGAGATGGGCTATCCGCTGATGGTGAAGGCGACGGCCGGCGGTGGCGGGCGCGGTATGCGCTTGGTGCGAAGCCAAGATGAGTTGATCAAATCCTTCCTAGCTGCCCAGGGTGAAGCAGAAGCCGCCTTTGGCAATCCGGGGGTGTACCTAGAAAAGTTTATTGAACGTCCCCGCCACATTGAGTTTCAAATCCTCGCAGACAGCTACGGCAATGTGGTGCATCTAGGGGAACGAGACTGCTCCATTCAGCGCCGCCACCAAAAGCTGCTGGAGGAATCCCCCAGTCCAGCTCTGACGCCTGCCCTCCGTGAGAAAATGGGGAACGCGGCGGTGAAGGTGGCCAAATCCATTGGCTATGTGGGCGCTGGGACGGTGGAATTTTTGCTAGATCAGTCGGGCAAGTTCTACTTTATGGAAATGAATACCCGAATCCAGGTCGAGCATCCGGTCACAGAAATGGTCACCGGTCTTGATTTGATTGCCGAACAGATCCGCATTGCCCAGGGTGAACGTCTGGGGTACAACCAAAAGCAGGTGCAGTTGCATGGGCATACCATCGAATGCCGCATCAATGCTGAAGATCCCGAGCATAACTTCCGCCCCAGTCCTGGACGGATTAGCGGCTACCTGCCACCGGGCGGCCCCGGCGTGCGCATGGACTCCCATGTGTATACCGACTACGAAATTCCGCCCTACTACGACTCTTTGATTGGCAAGCTGATTGTTTGGGCTCCCGATCGCCCCTCGGCGATTCAGCGAATGCGGCGGGCCCTGCGGGAATGCGCCATTACAGGATTGCCCACCACCATCAGCTTTCACCAAAAAATTATGGAGTCTCCCCAGTTCATTCAGGGTGAGGTCTACACCAATTTTGTTGAACAGTTTATGCTAACCCTGTAGGGCGATCGCTGCCTAGATGCCCGGTCTAAACTAGCGATGTGGTCTAGATCAGGTCTAGATCAAGTGATGCGACCAAAGGGTGAGCAAGCCCTGCTGCCCCAGCAAAATTTCCCGCAGCAGACTGGCAATGCCCACCCAAATAATCGGGCTGACATCCACGCCTCCCAAGGGCGGGATCAGTTTGCGGGTGGGGCGCAAGAAGGGTTCGGTGGGCCAAGCCACAATGTTAAAAGGCAGGCTGTTGAGATCCGCTTGGGGATACCAGGTGAGAATGATCCGGAGTACAAAGAGGAGGATCATGCCGCCCAGGAGAATACCCAGTCCCAAACTGGTCACGGTTGCTGAAATCATAGTGCTACTCCATGGCATAAACGGCGATCGCTGATCCTGTTCCGAGACGTTCGTCCTACGGCAGCCTAGCTCCCCTCGATACTGAGGGCGATCGCCTAGAACTGTAACAATTTATTGCGTGTATTTTAGCGCGAGACGGGGACAGGAATGGTAGGCGTCTCCAGGGATCTCCTAGGAGCGATCGCCCTGAATGCGCCATAAAATGCGCCATAATGAGAAGGGCAACAGGGCTGAGGGTAGCGTCGTCTGTCTAGACCAGCCCAACCTCAGCCGACAAATCCTCGATAGATGTTCGATACCCTTCTCAAAAAAAGGGGCGATCGATAAGATAATTGAAGACACAATTCAGAAAACAAGACTTAAACCCATGACCCCATCTTTAGCCAACTTTTTGTACAGCTTGCTAGCGGGTGCCATCATCATCGTGATCCCTGCTACCATCGCTCTGGTGATCATCAGCCAGCGGGACAAAGTCCAACGCTCTTGATGGTCAACACCTCAGATGCCGGTCTTCGCTGGCGCTGATCGTGGAACTAGAACCTCACAAGAACCGGTCATGGTGATTGTGAGGTTCTGCTTTAAGGATCCACCACGCCTACCAAGGTGCTTAGGGCAAGAGATAGGGCGATCGCTCCCAAGCAATGCGCGATCCAGGGCAAGTTGAGAGCTGATTGACGGACAAAACTCCTGCGATCTTGGTCCTCTTGTCGGTTGGTTTAGCGTCAGCGTAACCCAACCAAATCTAAGCTGGTACTGGGTTTGACGCTGCTCAGCCTAGGCAAAAAGACTTGTCCGTCAACCAAGGTTGAGGATTTCTTGTCACATGCGCGACAGCAGCCTCGTGAAACTATGATGTCTTGCCGCCTAGCCATGAATCTGAGAGAATTCACAGCAGTCGCTGGGTTGCGTATAGGCTAGAATCGGCAGTAGAGACCAGAGACACATCTGGCTAATCATGGGCGGGGGCAAAGCTTCGGGCAAAAGATCCGCTAGCATAGAATTACGAGAGGAGAAGATGGCTTAATGATCAACTTTTTGGGAAATTCCGCTTCTTTGCTGGGGTTCCCCCTCTGCCCTCGGGCAGGTCTCCCCTTTTCATTGACCGCTGAGAGGAACTTGCCGTGAATTTTGGTACTCCCGTCCCCCTGCTGATTGGGATTGTCCTCATCGTTGGTGCGATGTCCCTCTTTTTCCTGGATAAACTGAAACCGGGCTACGGACGGGATGCGGATAAGGTGTATTCCATCCTGTTGCTGATCTCGGGCCTCTTCCTACTAGCCCACCTGACCATGGAGCTGCTGGCCTCGTTTCAGCAGGTGATTATGGTCGGGGTGATTGTTGCCCTCTTTATTGAAAACATCCAAAATCGTCCCCCCAAGGACGATCGCGGCAGCGATCGCGATCGCTACCCCAATGGCTCCGACTATGGCGACCCTGCTCCTCCCGAGCCCTACCGTCCTAGCCGCGCCCTAGAACCTCGCCGCACCCCCCGCACGAAGGTCCGCGCTCGACTCGACGACGAGTATCCTATGTATAGCGATCGCCGCCCTGCTCTGCGGGGTTGGGATGAGGGCGATCGTCCCTCTCCTCGCCGTCGTCCTACCTCCGCTAGCCGGCCCACCCCTCGTCTCGACGCGTCCCGTGTGCGCCCAGATTGGGATGCAGAACCTATGGAACAGCGTCCTACGCGCTCTAGCGATCGCCCGTCTCGTCCACCTCTACCGCCCGATGATGAGCCGATTGCATCGCCCGGCACCAGCTATCGGATGCGTCCGCAGTCGCGTCAAGATGACGTCCCTCGCCGCCGCCCGCCATCGACACCGTCCTCAGATTACGTTGATTATCGACCCATGGACTATCCTTCGGAGTCGGTCTAGCGCCCCCTAGGGGGTGCCTGGCTTGACCGTTGCGTCATCTATCGTTGTGAAATCAACCCAAAACGCCACCCCGTCATGATGATGAGGTGGCGTTTGCTTTAGGCGATCGGGGTGTTGTCTATGCGTGGCGGTTGGCTTCTGCCTGGAGCCATGCATCCACCGGCTGTCCATCCCGGCGCTGCAGCTCAATTTCAATCACCATGGCGGCTTCTTCTCCAGGGGAGGCGGGACGTTCATGAAACTGAACCGTATACATCTCCGGATCTTCGTTGCGTTCGCGAAGCCAATCCTGAACTTTGGTGGTGGCAAAGAAAGACTGTCCTTGCTCAAACAATCGCGTGATCTGCATCTGCAGTGTGAACGGGTTAATGCGAGGCATAGCAGTATCAAACTGATGACTGCACCTATTGTAGCGCTTGGCTTCAACCGGAGCGGCTATTGGCTCCGGCTAGCTGTTTTCCAGAACGTCCTTTAGTCTCGCTGGAGGCGGATGAGTTCGTCCTGCAGCCGTTGATGCAGATCGGCGCTGCGATCGGTTTGCCCTAGCATTTGAGTAATGGCATTGAACCGCTCAATGGTTAGGTCATTTTGCTCCACAATCCGGATGGCGCGATCGCAATAGTTGCGGGCGATGGTGCGAACGTTGGAATTGAGTCGGGTGATGCTCTCTGGACGGTGGCAGGCAATCGATGAAGCGGCATTATTGCCCGATAGAGAGCGAATTTCATTAAAGGCCGTTTGCCGTAAAGGCTCAATCACTAGAACAGCGCTGGCATAGTTACGGAGTTCTCGGTCGGAAAGAGTTTGGGCTTGGGCGGCATGTCCCCACTGGATGGATGAGGACTCGATATGAACAGAGGGAATCGCATCACTCAAAACAGCGATGGATGCCACTGCAAGAGCGAGGCTGACATGACGAAACTGGATGATTAACCGGTGGAAGTCTCGCATCATAACGATAAAGAAAGCTGGAAACAATAGGGTAGAAAACAGTGCGACTAGTTGAGGTAGCTTGGGGTTGATCCTAACGTGTTGAGGTTGTGCCCTTAGGGCAGCGTTGGGTTGCGCAGTTACTGGGTGGATGATGGTGTAGAGCACGCCAATCAAACGATCATTGAACCATGGCTCAGGATCCCTGTGAGAAGACGTTAGCCCAATCCAAAACCTAATCCAATCCAATCTGAGCTTGACCGAGAACACCTGACGACTTCCCTATTCATTCGGTAGCAGAGATCAACCGGGGGAGACTGGGCCGATGATCAGGAACCAGATGACAGGAATAGACGCTGGGTTAGATCGGTATAAGTTCTTTGAATTATTTTAGGGAGATGAAGTTCCACAGTTGGCGATCGCTCTTGCGGTATTGGCCCCGGATCGTGCTAACGCCACTGCCCTGAGGGAGATGCCTGAAAGGTTTGGCATAGCTGAATGATGTGGGTTTGCATCCAGGATCGCGGCTCTGCTCCTTGTTTTAGCCCCAAGTCTAGCTGCAGCAAGAGTTTGAGAGCGGTTTGGAGTTGATCGAGAGATATTGATCGCACCTCTTTTTGAAGAAAGTAAATGCGTTTGGGATTACTCACTTCAGCGGCTTGGGCGATCGCTCGTTCATCCCGTTCCCCCAACTGCACCATGAGCTTTACCCAGAGCCAGGTGCGCACTTGGCCCACCAGGGTAGTCACGATTTTCAGGGCTGGTTCGTTGCGGTTGAACAAGTCGGCGACTAGGGTGAGAGCTCGGGCGGTGTTGCCCTCGCGGATCGCCACGGCCAATTGCAAACTGTTTTGGGTGGATGTGGTCACTAGGGTGGCGATCGCTGCCTCATCAATGGCCCCACGACCTTGCCCATCGCTGACGTAGAGGCTGAGTTTTTCTAGCTCGGTGACCAATTGGCGGGTATCATTGCCCACCGCATCCGCCAGCAGCTCCGAGGCTTTGGGCGACAGGGTGAGGTGCATCTCCTTCGCCATAGTTTCCACGTGGCGAATTAATTGATCGGTCTTCCAAGGCGAGATGGCAGCGAATTCCCGCATCGTGGCATGGGTTTTCAGCAGCTTGGTGGACTTGAGCCGACCGTCCGGCTTGCCCGCCAGGGTAATCATCAACACGGATGTATCGGGAATATTGGGCAGGGTGCGCTCCAGTTCTGCCAGCAGCGCCTCAGAGCAGCGTTGGGCAATGGGGGTGTCTACTAGCCAAATAAACCGTTGACCGCTGCCGAAGGGGGGCGTCATGGCTTGGTTGAGGGCCTGCACCACGGCATCGGCCTGATCCGGCAGCAGTTTGTCGGCATTGAAGCTAGCCCAAGCAGGATCGAGGGTGCGATCGCGCAGGGTGGCGATCGCTCGATGGAGGGCAAATTCGTCGTCTCCCCAGTAGACATGAACCGGCATTCCAGTCTCCTTGTGGTGAAGGCTTGTGGCCTGATCTTACGGACTTCCTGTAGCCATCTGGGTCAGGATCGTGAGACCGCCGCCCGTTCCCAGCAGCAGCAATAGACCCAAGGCCCCTGCTAGGGGCTGTCCATGAATGCCCACCAGCCAGGCTGGGGTGGTCACGGGAGGGCGATCGCCCTGGAGGGTATCCACGGTGGCTACGCCCCACACCCAGCCGGTATGCAGCCCCCAAGCTAGGCCAATCGCATTGCCATCTACCCAGCAGGCCAAGGTGAGCACCATGCCCATGAGCCATAGCCCTGGCAGTTGAGGTACCGTACCGCGACCATCCCAAACTAGGTGCAGGCTGGCGAAAATGACGCTGGCGATCGCTCCTGCCGCCCATAGATCAAGGTGCGATCGCAGGGCATGGAGCAGGAATCCACGAAACACCAGCTCTTCGATGAACCCCACGCTAGCGGCAACGGCCAGCAGGCCTAGGAGGACGGGTAGCGATAGCTGCTGCCAGGGTAGGGGCGGCTGGTCGGGATGCAGCCGCTGCAGGACGACTCCTTGGACGCCGTAGAGTATAGCAATGCCAGCTAGCCCCATGGCTAGACCTGCTCCAGCCGAGGGGATGAGCCTGTACCCCACCAGGCCATAATCGGCCCAATCGTCTGCCGACAGATGCTGGATGCTCCATAAAACCAAGGGTGCTAGCCCATACAGAATGGCTAAGAGCGGCAGTTTCTGGGCGGCTGTTGCCGGTTGAAACGGTCGCCAGTGCAGCCGCTGGGCCAAGGGAATTGCCATGGGGAGCCAGAGGATGACCCATGCGGCAAAAAAGACGCCTATCCAACCGATGGGATCGAGGCTGATGTCCCTAATCACCCAGCGTCTCCTGGGGGCGATCGCTCTCCGGCTTCTGAGCACAGAGCACCCCAAAGGTAATCAACCCATCCCGATAGCCCCGCTGCATGAGTCCCATGGATAGAGCTGCCTGGATCGTCGTCCAGCCCGATCGCATCAACCCCCACAGCGCCGACCAACTGAACGCCGATCGCACCACCACCGCCCAGAAGGGAGCCACCGCCTTAGACCAATCGTCGGTACGCATCGCCTGAAACCCAAGCTCTTCGGCAATCACCGCATAGTTGGATAGGGAGATGACGTAGGGCAGACAGTAAACCTGGTAAATTTTGTTGAGGTGCTTTTGTTCCCGAGGCGTCAGGGGAACCATGTCGGTTTCTCGATGGCACCATGTGGCTAACATCAGCGTGCCCCCTGGGCGCAAGACTCGATAGCATTCACTGAGAAACTGGGTTTTGTCGGGCATATGTTCCCCACTTTCCAGCGACCAGACAAGGTCAAAGCTGTTGTCGGCGAAGGGCATAGCTAGAGCATCCGCCACTAAAAAAGTAGCGGGAATCTTGGCGAGAAGCGATCGCTCCTCTGCTCGCCGAGCCTGCACAGGACTGAGGGTGATCCCGGTGGCCGCCGCCCCAAATTTTTCTGCTAGGTAGAGAGAACTCCCGCCAATGCCACAGCCCACATCTAAGACCGAGGTTACATGGGTCACCTTAGACCAAGATAGAAGTTCATCGATTAAGTCAATTTGAGCTTGGCGTCGCTCCTTGGGAATTGTGCCATCGGCCCCATAGTGACCGTGGTGCATATGTTCGCCCCACACCTGCTCCCACAACCCAGACGATGCGTCGTAGAATTGCTGAATTTGATTTTGTAACGAGGTTGTCATCCTCAACTCCTTGAGAAATAGTTGCACCGGGATATCACGACAATCTGCCTGCCGATTGATACTCTGGAGAAGCTCTTGGACATAGGCTAAAACGAATGGTACAAGTGCGATCGATAGCTAGATGGCTGAGCGCGGAGGGGCAGAATAGTCTGTCCAAGACTGTATCCAACCGTGCATCGATTGTTCACACTAGATGGACAGAAGACAGATACATCATGAGTCCAAGCATCATGAGTCCAAGCATCTGGTGTGAACGTCATTTTTAAAGGGTAAACCGATTATGACTGTCTCTCGAACGATCTGCTTGGGGTTTTTGGCGCTCATTGTCATTGGGACACTGCTGTTGGTGTTGCCCTTGTCCACCAGTAGCGGAGAGTGGAGCTCGCTGGTCACAGCTCTATTTACCTCAACCTCCGCCGTTTGTGTCACCGGATTGATCGTCGAAGATACGGGCACCTACTATTCCGTCTTTGGGCAAATCGTCATTCTGCTGTTGATTCAGGTTGGCGGCTTGGGCTATATGACGGCCAATACGTTCCTATTGCTGCTGCTCGGGCGACGCTTTGGACTGCGGGAAAAGCTCGCCATCCAAAAATCTCTTGATATTCCTGGCATGTCTGGTTCGGTGATCTTAGTGCGATCGATCATTGCCCTGACGCTGGCGTTTGAGGTGACGGGAGTCCTTCTATTGCTACCGGTGTTTATGGAAGACTATGGCATGGGCTATAGCCTCTGGCTGTCTATCTTTCACAGCATCAGTGCCTTCAATAATGCTGGATTTAGTCTGTTTTCAGATAGTTTGGTGGGCTATGCCACATCGGTGCCGATCCACATCGTCATTCCTGGGCTGATTATCTTCGGCGGCATTGGCTACCAGGTGATTATGGAGGCCTATATCTGGCTGCGCGATCGCCTTCAAGGACGGCATGGATGGTCTGTGTTCTCGCTGAATTTTAAAATCGTGACCAGCACCACGCTTTTCCTGTTGGTGGTGTCCACTCTGATGTTTTTAGGCATTGAACTGCAGCATCCGAGTATGCCGGTGGAAACACTCAATCCGGGCGATCGCCTCCTGTTTGCCTGGTCAGAAGCCGTGATGCCCCGTACCGCCGGGTTCAACACGGTAGACTACGGCAGCATTAATGCGGTGGGTTTGTTTATTACCATGGCGCTGATGTTGGTGGGCGGCAGTCCGGGCAGTACGGCTGGGGGCATTAAAACAACCACGCTACGAATTTTGTTTAACTCAACCAAGGCAGTGCTGCAAAGCAAAGAAGAGGTGCTCTGCTATCAGCGGCAAATTCCGGTGTCGCTAATCCTCAAAGCGGTGGGCGTTGTGTTTGGTTCCACCACTGCCATTTTGTTCATGACTCTGATTATTGGCGTGAGCAATCCCAATATTCCCTTCATTGCCATTGTCTTTGAGACCATCTCCGCCTTTGCCACTGTGGGCCTCTCCACGGGCATTACCGCTAGCCTCTCTATGTTGGGCAAGCTGGTGATCATTTGCACTATGTACATCGGTCGGGTGGGCATTTTGATCTTCATGGCCGCACTCTTAGGCGATCCTCAGCCTAGTGTGGTGCATTATCCCGAAGAAAATCTGCTGGTGGGCTAGCTGATTTTACGAGGGGACTGGCTGAAAAGCTTGTGATTCTTCATTAGGTTTTGTAGAGTTGAGTGACATCTATGCCGTTGAGTCGCTATGATACAGCACTAGATGTAGGGTTTTTTGATAAGAGCGATCGCTCTCCGTGCAGAAGCTGCCTGCGGCCTTGGGTGACTCAGTCGGTCAGGACTCAGCCTTGGATGATCGCCCATTCTGCCTCAGACGTTAAATGTTTTGAATGAGCTACTTGCTTGACCTCGCCGTTGAAATCGCCATAGTGGAGCCACACCATGCAAACTGACCTTCGAACCCCAGCCCATCCTCAAGCTGAACTGTCGCGCTTGCAGGACGAACTGCAGATGCGAGATCAGTTGGTGCAGCAGCTCTCCCAGGAGCTCTTTCGCTTGGTGAAGGGCAATAACAGCATTGTGCCAGCTTCGCCTCAGCTATCAGAGCAGCACCAATCAGAAATGCAGGCTTTGCGCGAACAACTGCGCGGTGTGGAACAGCAGGTGCAGTTTTACCAAGAGCAAATTTCTGAGCGGGATGCCGAAATTTATCAGCTACGGCAGACGGTTCATGAACTCACCGATCGCTCTCGAATGCTAGAGCAGGTGGTGCAGGAAATGCCGGGCGTGTATCGCCAGAAGTTTGCCGAACGTTTAGCGCCGATTAAGGAAAAAGTGGCGCATATTCAGCGAGAAAATCGTCAGCTTCATGCTGAACTCCAGAGCGTCAGCTACCGTCTGGCGGTGCGCAATCGTCAGACCAATCATGTAGACCTGCCCAGCTTTGTACCTGGTCTAGGCGGAAAGCCGGTTATTCCCAGTTTTGGAGACGCTTAGGTGGTCACGGTACTGATTGCGGTGGATGATGGCGATCGCTCTCTGAACCGTACGGGATCTGAAATGGATCAGCGACTCATGGCCCTACAAAAGGCGATCGCTGCCGATCCTGTGACCTCAACCGGCGATTCTGTGACCTGCTTGGCGGCGTCCCAGGTGGGGCAGGCTTGGCAAGATGCGGATCCAGACGCCATTCTCTGTCCGCTTACCTTGGATATGTCAGCGGATCTAGAATTTCCAGGGCAGTCGATCTATGCCCGCTGCCGCGATGTTGACGGACTGCGGCGCTGGGTGGCCGATACCTGGGGTCACAGCACGGGCACGGGCACGATTCAGGTGCCGATTGTCTGGACGGCGCGAGGGCCGCTCTATGCAGAAGCGATCGCTCCGGTGCATGAGGTCGATATCCAGGGCAGCGATCGCCCCACCATGCCCTACCTACAGCCCCTACATCTATCCGATCGGCAGCGCCAATCCCTCTATCGTCTGGGGGGAAATCTGCTGCGATCGCTCTCGGCTCCCCCAGCGGTTTACATGCTGCAGGTGGTGATCCTGGCTGATGATCTCATATTTGACCGACTATGGCCGTTTCCCACCGAGGCAGCGATCGCCAGTGTGGGCTGTCAAACGCCAGATCTATTGACGGCCCATTGGCGAAGCCTGACCCAGCGATCGGTGGTTGATGTGGCGATCGCTACGCCTGTAACCTATGGGGTGTTGAAGGCCGCATCGGTTTGAACCCTGCCTGACAAACCTTAGTTATGAACTAGAGGCTGAACCCATGGATTGGCTGACAATGTCTCTCGCCTGTCGTTCAGTTTCTTCTTTGCGTTCACTATAGCGATCGGTTAGGTAATCAACTTTGTCACGTAACAGCAGCGTGAACTTGTAAAGCTCTTCCATCACATCGACAACGCGATCGCGGTAGGGCGAGTCTTTCATCGTCCCATCTTCATTAAATTCTTGATAGGCTTTTGGCACAGACGACTGATTGGGAATCGTGAACATTCGCATCCAACGCCCTAACACGCGCAGTGTATTGACGGCATTGTAGGATTGTGAACCGCCACACACCTGCATCACGGCGAGGGTTTTGCCTTGCGTCGGTCGCACTGCTCCCATACTGAGCGGAATCCAGTCAATTTGATGTTTGAGTAGACCACTCATTGTTCCGTGCATCTCTGGGCTTGACCAGACTTGCCCTTCTGACCAGTTGACAAGGTCTCTGAGCTCCTGAACCTTAGGATGAGTATCGGGAACGCTTGCATGGAGAGGCAACTCATGGGGATGAAAAAACCGAACCTCTGCACCGAATTCTTCAATAATTCTGGCAGCTTCTTCCGCAAGTAAACGACTGTAGGAGCGTTCTCGCAAAGAACCATAAAGAAAAAGAATTCTAGGTTTGTGATCAAAGCTCATGGTTTTCTCCTAGGTTCTGTTGACCTGTGCAGTTTTCAGACTGGTCGTCACACCAAACTAATGGGTCTGCTTTGCAGCAATCCTCCGTGAGAAACTGCAGAAGCTGCCTCGTTCCATCCCAGTGGATCGCATAGAATACTTGCCGTTGAACACGCCAAGAGTGGATTAGATGAGCTCGTTCTAGCTGTGCAAGATGCCGAGACATGGTAGAAGGGTGGGCGCTCAAAGCCTCCGCAATGTCTCCTGCTGGTAGACCCGCAGGCCCTGCACGAACGAGCAGGCGGTAGGCAGCCAGCCTCGTTTCTTGGGCAAGCGCTAAAAGCGATTCAATAACAGTTTCTGATTGCATAATTGCACGATGTCACAATTGCGCAGTTGTGCAAATGAATTGGTGGGCGATCGCCCCCAAGCCCCATAAGCGGTGCGTTATGACTGCGTCTAACAGCACTCTGCGAGCTTCAGGATTGGTGTCCCAGGTTTTGGACTTGTATGTATGGGTAGACCCTTCTGGGAGAGGGGTTGGGAGTGAGGGGCTTCAAGTCGTTGTCAGCCAGCCGGTTTTAAACCGCAAGCTGGCTACTCGACGATGGAAAACGTTTTGATCTCCAGAACGGGGCCTACCATGGCTAGGGTCGCGATGTCGGAACGGATCTGCCCTTGAACTGTCACCGCGAGTCCTGCATTGCACAGGTCTGCGGGTGGGCGGTGCAGCTCATAGGTGTCGCCTTGGTCGGTCACCAATGTCCAAGCCCCCATGCCCAGGGTGACCCGCTGGATGGTGCCGCTGAGGTGAACAGTGCTCATCGGGGGGATACCTCTGTCTTGGCGGCTAGATTGGCAATGGCGAAGCAGAGCAAGGCATTCACCAACAAAAATCCTTGGGCGATCGCTCCACTGCCGAGCCCGAGGACTGGATAACTCAAGACTGCGCTGACCGTGAGCGCCGCTGTCATACCCAAGCTGGTGCCGATGGTGAGTAACCGACCGCCGGGATGCCCCAGCAAGACCGCTAGGCAGCCCAAGGGAATCAGGACGCTAGCAAATAGGGGATTGAGCACCGCGCTACCTTGAATAGCACCGCCGAGTTCGGTCAGAGAACTACCCATGACCCGCAGGGGCCATTGGGGTAGGTCGTAGATATAGAGCCCTCGCAGGAAAAATAGACCCGAACTGCCAGCAATCAACCCGCTCGACAAGGCCCAACCCCCGAGTCCCGGCAGATAATTGCGCAACACCCAAGCCAAGAGGTAGGAACCCAGCACCATGGCTACTTTTGGCCAGAAGGCGATAATGCCGCCATCAAACCAAAAGCGCAGGTTGAGATAGCCCTGATTCTTAAACCAGCGGAAAAAGTCGCGGAGGTTGAGCTGTCCCTGCAGGGCAAGCGTGACGGCGGCTCCGGCATCCAGTTGTCCAGCGCCATAGTGGTTGAGGGTGTCGTTCTCGACGGTACGGGCGGAGGTTTTCAGCAGGGTGGCGATTTCCTCAGGATCATCGATGCCGACGGATTTGAGCAGGGCGGCAACCCCCGCCACGTGGGGCGCGGCCATGCTGGTACCCTGGAGCGATCGCCATGCGGGATTCCCGGTTGCTGGATCGAGGGTTTCTTGTAAAATTCCACCCGCATCACTCTCCTGCCCCAAGCTTCCGCCGGGAGCAGCAAGGTCAACTCCAGCCCCAAAGTTGGAGTAGGGTGCTTTGACGCCGGTGGCATCTAGGGCGGAGACGGCAATTACGTTGGCATAGCGGGCTGGGAAGGCAGCGGCATTGGCATTGGCATTGCCCGCTGCGGCCACAATCACCACCTTGCGTTGGTGGGCATAGGCGATCGCATCCTGCAGCACTTGGCTGTCACCAAAGCCACCCATGCTCATGTTGATCACGTCAGCTCCGTGGTCGGCGGCAAAGCGGATGGCTTCGGCAATGTCGGATACGGTACCGCTGCCTTCTGCGCTCAAGACCTTGAGAGGCATGAGTTTGGCTTTGTAAGCAATACCCGCCACCCCATAGCCATTGTTGGTGGATTGGGCGATGGTGCCGGCCACATGGGTGCCGTGGCCGTTATCGTCCAACGCCTCCACCTGGTTGTTGACGAAGTCGTAGCCGGCCACGAAGGTGGTGTCTTTAAGATCAGGCACCGGGGTGATGCCCGTATCGATCACGGCTACCGTAATTCCCTCGCCCTGGGCATCATCCCAAGCCCGCTCCATATTGATGCTGCGGAGATTCCACTGCTTGCTGTAGTCGGGATCGTTGGGGATCGCTTGAATAGAATAGAGAAAGTTGGGGCCAACTGACTCCAAATCGGATCCCAAAGGCGATCGCTTCAGACTACGCAGAAGGGAGCGATCGCCTTCGATGACATACAACTGCTGCTCGTTGGAAAAGGAACTGTTGAGGATGGGCGTCTGTCCGGTTTCTTGAGCGATCGCCTCTAGGTATTGGGTCACCGTTTCCGCAGGCAGATCATCTCGAAAGTCGAGCAGGAGTGAGGTATAGTCACCCCGATTCATCAATTGGGGAGCCGTCGCCACGGCCCAGATCAGTCCCCCCAAAAATAGTCCCAGCAGCAGTAGTCGTTTCATGGCTTGGCGAGTGACAGAATTTTTCCTACCATAGCTCACTCTGCTCGGGGTCGGGCTGTTGGGTCGGGATCGAATCTTGCTACAGTTGAGAGAATCGCTGCGCTAAAGGGTAGGGGCAATGGAACGCGGGCTAATGTGGTTACCGCTGCTGGCGTTGTTTATCGGGCTAGCCTGGGCTGGATGGAATGAATACCAAAAACTAGAGGCCTATAAGGTTTGGGCATCCGACTTTGAGCGGGCAAAATACGATATTTATGCCATGCTAGGGCAGACGGGCGATCGCCTCACCTGGGGCAAACCCACCCGTCGTGGCCCCGTTGATCTACACCATGTGGCGATCGCTGATATTGTGCGCATCACGGTCAACCACGGTTCGGAGGAGATTCCTGCCGACCAATTTATGGCTCTAGAGCAACAAGAGGCGATCGCTCCATCCAAGCGTCGCATTCAACTTGCCCTACACCTGAGACATACTTCCGCCCCTGCTTGCATTCCCTTTACCGAGCTGCCCCTCGCTCTAAAATGGGGCATGTATCTTGAACGCCATCGTCAGCAGCTTACGCTCAGTCCTGAGGCTTAATCACGTCTCTTGCCCAGGCCCAGACCACGAGCAGCGCCGTTCCTGAGCCTGGGTCATGGCTACATGATTCGCAATGCTCATCCCCCGGTCTCGCGTCGGTGTCTGCCGAGCTTGTCTGGAGTGTGTGGATCTGCGGGAAACCTCATGCAGGGTTGCCCCATCGGCAAGCCCATCGGCTAATCTAAGCGGATGCTGGGAAGGCTGCCTCGAATGATCGTTGTACCCTCGTCTCTATAGTGTTCCTGACCCTGAGATGACTGACCTTGTTTCTGTCTCTCGTACTGATCTTGCCCAACGTCGTCAGTTGCTTCGCCGTCAGCGACGATGGCGATTTCTGCGATCGCTTTGGCGAACAGGCTTAGTTGTGGGGATGGCCGGTGGACTGGTATGGGTCACAACCCAGCCAGTGTGGATTCTACATCGCGTCGATCAAGTGACCGTTGAGGGCAATGAGCTGCTCTCGGTTGATGCGATTCACTCCCTGCTACCGATCACCTATCCTCAATCGTTGCTACATCTTGATCCCAACGCGATCGCTGACTATTTAGAAGCCCAAGGGCCCATTGAAGAAGCGACCGTCACCCGGCGACTCTTGCCACCGGGGCTGAATGTGCAACTTCAGGAGCGCCGACCCGTAGCTGTCCTCATCCGAGGGAATGCCTCTGCCAGCCCGGATCTACGGGTCGAAGCTGCCGCAACCGATAGCGATCCCATGGCTCACGTAGGGTTGATTGATGAAAAGGGATTTTGGATGTCCCTATCTGCCTATGTAGCCTTAGATGACTCTCTGTCTCTCCCGGAGCTGAAGGTGCGAGGTATGCAAGAACACCAGCGCAGTCAGTGGTCTCAGTTATACCAAGTCTTATACCAGTCCCCCCTATCCATCTATGAGGTTGACTGGCGTGATCCTAGTAATTTGGTGCTATCTACAGAATTGGGTATGGTTCATTTTGGCCCCTACAGCGATCGCTTTCCCTATCAACTACAGGTGCTCGATCAACTGCGTACGTTGCCCCAGCACATTGATATAGGGAATCTGGACTATATTGATCTACGCAACCCAGAGTCGCCGTTGCTGCAAGAGCTAGGTATAGTGCCCTCCAGTCTGCCGCCGGTGGAGGTGCTGCCCCAAGAAAACAACAGCCCAGAGCCTAATTAATCGTTAACGGCTGAGTTTCTAGGGATATAAGTTTCTTAATAGTCCTGCGCGGGAACGGGCCGTTTTGCTGACAGTAGTCTAGAATTTGTCAGTTAGCATGATTGGTAAGGGCAAGAGGGAAACGTATACCCATAGAAGATGACTGAGTCTTGGTTGATCATGCCGCTCTAGCTACGTTCTTCTGATAGTCACCGAAGACTTGCCCCAGTAGCCTTCTTGGTTCCTAGCAGAACCCATGTTTAGGAGGAATTGTTGGTTTTTGCTGCAAGTTACCCTATAGTTGTCTAGAGTTGTCCGAGGGTGGGGATTCTTGCATCCGGTGCTCCTGATGTGATGTTTTTTTTGATCATCAGCTCAGCCGCGAATATAGTGGTGGCATCCCCTGAGTAACCTGATAAGGAAAATCCATATATCGATGACGGCTTCAAATCCTTTCACAAATTCTAAAGATCATTTGAATCAGGTTTATGATGCCCATAATGCCCTGGCAGACGAACCCAGGAGTGGTGAAATTGTGTCGAGCAGTGTAGCCAGAATTAAAGTCATTGGAGTGGGGGGCGGCGGCTGTAATGCAGTCAACCGCATGATTGCTAGCGAGGTTGCTGGAGTAGAATTTTGGTCGGTGAATACCGACTCCCAGGCCTTGACCCTCAACGATTCCCACAACTGCCTTCACATAGGGCAGAAAGTTACTCGTGGTCTAGGAGCAGGGGGCAACCCTGCCATTGGGCAGAAGGCGGCTGAAGAGTCGCGGGATGAAATTTCTGCTGCCCTGAAGGGATCCGACCTCGTCTTTATTACCGCTGGCATGGGCGGCGGTACCGGCACCGGTGCAGCCCCTATTGTGGCCGAGGTAGCGAAGGAAATCGGTGCTCTGACCGTGGGCGTGGTCACGCGTCCCTTTACCTTTGAGGGACGACGACGTACGAGCCAGGCTGATGGTGGCATTGAGGCCCTTCAGAGTCGGGTGGATACGCTGATTGTGATTCCCAACGATAAATTGCTGTCGGTGATCTCTGAGCAAACCCCTGTCCAGGAAGCTTTCCGGGTCGCCGATGATATTTTGCGCCAAGGGGTGCAGGGTATTTCCGATATTATTACCATCCCCGGCTTGGTGAATGTGGACTTTGCCGATGTGCGTGCGGTGATGGCCGATGCTGGCTCGGCGCTGATGGGTATTGGAATTGGCTCGGGTAAATCTCGGGCCCGAGAAGCTGCCATTACCGCCATTTCATCACCGTTGTTGGAGTCTTCCATCGATGGTGCGAAAGGTGTGGTCTTCAACATTACCGGAGGCGATGATCTGACGCTGCATGAGGTGAATGCTGCTGCGGAAATCATCTACGAAGCGGTGGATCCCAATGCCAACATCATTTTTGGGGCGGTGCTGGATCATCGCCTGCAGGGAGAAGTGCGGATTACGGTGATTGCCACTGGGTTTTCGCCTGAGGTGCCGGTCACCCAAGCCCAAACGGCAACCCGTGTGTCTCCCATGAAGCGATCGCCTGCTCCTCCGCCCGCCTCGCCGTCCCCCGATCCTCGTCCAAAACCCTCAGGTGGTCTTGACATCCCTGAGTTTCTCCAGAAACGTCGTCCTACCCGGTAGTCCATAGGATAGCCCAGCAATAAGTTTGCCCCAAGGCACCCTAGGATGAGGTGCTGGGGCGATGGGTAGGCTGGATGGGCTAGTTAATCTGAGGAAAGAAAGGCAGTAATAGGTAGACACCGCGAGGATCGTCGAGAGCCTCAAGCTGCTGCAGTTGTCCCCGCAGGTGATGAAATTCCTGAGTGAGGGGATCAGCTTGGGCTGTAGGACGGAACAGCGATCGCAGTTGACTACCAAATAAGCTTTCAAAAAGTTGCTCTTCAAACGTGCGCGGTTGGGGATATTCGTTGAGCTGCCAATCATCGCCTAGCTCAGCTTGTTCTGCTGCGGCAGCGATCGCGTCCTCTAGTCCGCCGATCTCATCCACCAGCCCCACCTGTTGGGCGTCAATGCCCGACCAAACTCGCCCCTGGGCCACGGCGGCCACATCGGTTGAAGACAGCGGACGCCCCTCGGCCACAATGTTGGTAAACCGGGCATAAATTTGATCCACCACCCGTTGCCCAATGGAGAGTTCTTGCTCCGTGAGCGGGCGGGCAATGGTGTTGCTGTCGGCGAAGGGGCCGGTTTTCACCACGTCCCAGGTAAGACCATTCTCGTTGGCTAGTTCCTGTACGTTCAGAACGAGACCAAAGACGCCAATCGATCCGGTGATGGTGTTGGGAGATGCAAAGATGCGATCGCCATGGGCGGCAATCATGTATCCGCCCGATGCGGCAATACTGCCCATGGAGACAATCACCGGCTTTTCTGCCTGGGTGAGCATCACCTCGCGGGCGATAATTTCTGAGGGAGACGCGCCACCCCCAGGGCTGTTCACCCGCAGGACGACTGCTTTCACGGCCTCATCTTGGCGCAGATCCCGCAGTTGTCGGGCTAAGCGATCGCCCCCCACCAGACCAACGCCCCCCTCGCCGCTGACAATGGTGCCATCGGCATAGACTACGGCAATCTGGTTCTCGGAGCGGGGTCGGTTGGGTGAGATCGTGCCCATGGCTTGGGCATAGGCGGAGAGCCCAATGTTGCGGAAGGAGGGCGCGTTGGGGGAATATTCGGTTTCGTCGGTTAGTTCGCGCAGTTCGCCAATCACCTCGTCGGCATAGGCAACTTGATCGACCAAGCCTGCTTCTAGGGCTGCCTCGGGCAGGAGGATGGCTTGGCTATCGGCGATCGCCTGCAGATCGCTGACCTCTAGGGAGCGATCGCTGGCCGTGGTGGTGAGAAATTCGCTCCAGAGATCGTTGAGAAGCTGCTGCGACTGCTCGCGATTTTCGGGGCTATTGCTGTTGCGTGTAAAGGGCTCCACGGCGGATTTATACTGCCCAGCGCGAATAATTTGCACATCAATGCCGTACTGCTCGAAGGCATCTCCAAAAAATAGAGTCTCGGCGCTAAACCCATTCAGTTCAATGCTGCCTGTAGGATTGAGAATCACCGAGTCGGCTAAGGATGTGATGTAATAGTCGCGCTCACGCCAGCCGGTTTCGTAGGCATAGATAGGCTTGCCGCTGTCCTGAAACTGCTGCAGCCCTTCCCGCACCTCGCGCAGGGTCGCAAACCCCGATCCGCGCCCTTCGGCAGAGGTGGTGCCTTGGATGAAGATGCCCACAATCCGATCGTCGTTGGCGGCTTCTTCGAGGGTATCTAGGACGGTGCGTAGGGAAATAGGCGTGGGAGTGCTGCTGCCGGAAAGGGCATCGTTAAACAAATCAGCAGGGTTGGAGCCTGGGTTGGAGTCGGTGATGTCCAGGGAGAGGTCAAACACCAGGATGGAGTCTTTCTCGACCAGGGGTTCAGTATCCCGAGAGCCCAGGGCAATCATCAGAATAAACACCACCAGTGCGCCGACGCTGAGGGTGGAAAAGAGCAGCAGCCCGACAAAGCTAGCCAAGACGTACCGAAAGAAATCGCGCATGGGTTCCGAGACTTTTTTACTATGCTAATCGCTCTAGAGCATTCATGCTTTTGAGTTGGGCTAGATTGCCTGCGCCGGTGCAGAGCAGAACGGTGGTCAACTCGGCTACGAGGGCTTCGGCAAGGTCAACCAAGGCTTCCTCAGACAGTGCGGCGGCCTGGAGGAAGGGGAAGGCTAATCCAGCTAAATCGGCTCCCAGGGCGATCGCTTTGGCCACATCCAAGCCATTGCGCAGCCCCCCCGAAGCAATCAGGGGAATCTGGGGGGCGATCGCTCGCACCTCGGTGACACATTGGGCCGTGGGGATGCCCCAGTTGGCAAAGGTCTGCCCCAGCCGCCGCTGCCGAGCATCTTTAGCCCGTTCGCCTTCCACCTTGGCCCAAGACGTCCCGCCCGCACCGGCCACATCGATGGCTGCTACGCCGGCGTTGATTAACCGTTGAGCGATCGCCCCGGAAATACCGTTGCCCACCTCTTTAGCGATCACCGGCACGGGCAGCCGAGCGCACAGGGTTTCAAGTTTATTAAACAAGCCTCGAAAATTGGTATCGCCTCGGGTTTGCACACATTCTTGCAGAGGATTGATGTGCAAAATCAGGGCATCGGCCTCCAGCCAGTCCACCACCCGCTGACATTCCTCTAGACCATACCTGTAGTTCAACTGCACCGCTCCTAGGTTGGCCAGCAGCAGACTGTCTGGCGCTAGGGATCGGATCGAAAAGGTCGAGTTGACTGCAGGATTTTCCACCGCCACCCGCTGGGAGCCGACGCCCATGGCAAAACCATAGTGCTGGGCGATCGCTGCCAGTCGCTGGTTAATTTGGCGGGCTTCGTCGGTGCCGCCGGTCATGGATGAAATCAGCAGAGGAGCCTTCAACTGCCGCTGCAAAAAGGTGGTGGAGAGGTCAATGTCTGCCCAGTCTAGCTCCGGTAGGCAACAGTGCTGGAAGCGATAGCGCTCTAGCCCCGTGGTGGTTTGAGACTGCACATCTTCTTCTAGGCATACGCGAATATGCTCTGCTTTACGGGTTTGGGTGACCGCTGCTTCTGGGGTTGGGGAGGCGATCGCGGGCAGGGAGGTGGGGGTTGAGGATAGACGGGATACACTCATGGCGAATAGAGAACCAGTAACGATAGAACAGGCAGCACAACCAGTTTACGGCTCAGGTTAAGGGACGATCATTGGGGTTTTTGATGGCATGGAGAGGCGATCGCCTTGACGTAACGCGATCGCTTTCCCTGTCGATTCCCGCGACTAGGCGCTAGCCCGAACGGTCTAGGGGGAAGAACTCAAGCCGGTAGCGGTAGAGCGCCACAGGGCGACTGGGGCCAAGCAGCGAGGCTTGGGTTTTGAAATAGTCTGGATCCTGGGGCGAAAGATACACAGCGGTGACTTGGTCGGCGGTGATCATCGGCTGGCTGGCATCGAGGGGCATGAGGCGACGATAGCCGGTGGTGGTCTCAACCTCGTTGAGGTACAGTTGGGCGCTGCCGCGAAATTCTTGCTGAAACACCTCGGTGGTCAGGAAGCGATCGCTGCCGACGGCTTCGCTATCCCGCGCTGTGATGGTGGAAATCAGTTGGCGGTTGTCGCCCAGCTCGGTGATCTGGCGATTGGGCTGACTGGCATCCACCGTCACCCGTTGCACCACGCCTTCGCCCAGGTAGGCATTGGCGAGGTTCAGTCCATTGAAGGCGCGATCGGCAATAACCTCAGGCGGCTGTCCTGGCAGGTTTACGCTAGAACGCGATCGCCCCAGGGTTTGAAAGATGGAGACGGGATCTGGCTGGATGAACCTGGCCCGGAAGCTAATAGGCTGCTCCAAATAGGCCTGATTGCTCTCATAGCCAGGGGTAACCAGTTGGGGCGCAAGGGGGGCCGCCATTGCCGTTAGACGGGTGACCACCTGCCACTCGCCCAGAAACCAGTCTGGATAGTACAGATCACCGCGAGGGGCCGCCAAGGGGGGCTTGCCCGACCAGTTGGGAAAGGCATCCAGGCGATCGCTGATGGAGCTAGCTTGGGCTGAACCGCTGCACAGGAGCCACAGCAAGGCTAGACCCAGCAGTAAAACCATTCGCCCCAGGGGTTTTGGATATCGCCGCATAGGTTGTCTACTAGTCCACCCAGCCAATATCCGATTCCGACAGGCGATCGCCGGGTTTGGTAATGGCTTCCTCCACCGGCATAGGCGGCAGCCTCCGGACATTCAGCGCATCGGTAGACATGCGGGGTAATGCGGAAGCTTGCACATCTTGAGGCGTCGCCTGGGCTTGGGGGGCAGTGCCATAGCCCAGCATCGGCCGTGGGAGAGCCGTTGGTGGGGGTGATAGGCGATCGGAGGGCATGGGGGGAAGAGAAGAGCGGCGATCGCTCGGTGATGTGGCTAAGGGAGCTGAGGGCATGTTTTCCGAAGGCATCGGCGGCAAGCCATTGGGCTGAATCGGACGCTGCAACGGTCGCCCGAGGGGAGCATTTTGGGGTGGCCCCAGCTCTAGCCGTCGCGCTGCTATGGAGCGATCGCTAGGAGGCTTGGTCTGCTGTACCTGCTGTACCGGCGCGGAGTCCTTGGGGCGTTGATCAAGCTGCTGATCCTTAAGCTGCTGGTTCACCTCCGACAGCTTTAGAATCACCTGTCGCGACTCTTCTAAATCGGCCTTGAGCTTATCAACCTGGGCTTGCCCCTGCTGCACCTGCTGTTCCAGGGAGACGACCTGGGCCTCCTGTGCCGCTAGACGGGTCTGGGCTGCTTCTAGGGCAGCCTGGCTGTCCTTCCAAGCCTGTTCTAGCTCAACCTTGGTCATCCGGCTGATGGGCTTCGATCGCTCCCCTGGAGTGCTGGAGTCATCTCCAGGGTCTGGGGTCTCAGTATTCTCAACCTCTGGGGAAGCCACCTCAGCCTTGGCAGGCGTTTCAGCGGCTGAGTCTGCCGATACAGCGTCGGTGGTATCGACCGTGCTCTTCTGGGCTTCATCCCGTAGTAAGTCGGATAGTCGTTTCTTTGCCATCACGTTCTCCAATCCCGTTGAATTTCGTCCACAACCCGTCGATAGTCAGAACAGGCTTCCTTTGCATTCCGTCCTCGCCACTGGCTAATGGGTGATCCATCTAACGCCGCCCGCTCATGGGCTTTGTAGGCACGGATAAAAGCATTACAAGCCGGTATGCCAAGTTCGAGCAGGGTATTTTGGGCCTCAATTGCCTCGTTAAGGCTGCGGGGATCAACTCGGGTCAACAAGACCCGATGCGCTACCCCCACGGGTGTCACGGCCTGCCGTACCGTCTCGATTAACACCGTCAGATCCATAGGGGCGGGGGGCGTCGGCAAAATTAAATAGTCTGCTGCTCCAATCGTTGCCGACAAGGCTTGAGACCCTAAGGCCGGTGGCGTATCTACCACAATGACCTCATAATCGTCAATTTGCCGCAGTTGGCTGAGTAGATGGGGCTGGGTTTCCTGGGATAGATCAAACCCCATACCGCTGTCGCTGCGCTCAACCCACCAAGTGGCTGACCCTTGGGGATCGGCATCCACCAGCAACACCTTCTGCGTCTCGGACAAGGTTGCTGCTAGGTTAACGGCGGTTGTGGTTTTACCAACACCTCCCTTACCGTTGAGTACCACCAAAATCTTGTGGGAGAGGGATGATGGATCTGCCAAGAAAAGCCTCGACTACAGTGCGCTAGTGACGGATGAACAAACCATGAGCAGGGGGCGATCGCTCTTTTCTGAGAAGATGCGACTGCACCAACTACGATGACGACTATACCCTGTTCTGCCCTCCCAGCAGAAGGGATCAGTAAGCAAACGTTAGGTTTTGCCCTCGGGCAACCCAAATTTTCTATGAAGAAATGCCAACTTTGTTAAAAATCTTTAGCAGACCACAATTTATGACCAATCCAAAGTACATTCGACTGTAACACTGTGTCATTTCACATTAGGAAACATTACTTATGGCAGCGTCATACTTACCTTCCATTTTGGTGCCCATTGTGGGGTTGGTTTTCCCTGCTGTTACGATGGCGCTACTGTTTATCTATATCGAACGTGAAGACGCCGCTGGCATCTAAAAGATGGCGATCGCGGTGGATAGGCCAAGCGGCTTATCATCACACAATGTTTGAAAACATTCAATAGTTGTCAACATAGGTTGAGGTTTAGGGCAACCGTCTCATCCTTTGTTGTCATGCCCTCGTCACTCCTGAGCCAGGATGTTGTTCTAGGGCACGTCTGAATTTTGGACAGTTGATTCGTCCAGATCTTTAGCCAATCTCATCTGGAGGCTTTCATTTTTATGACCATGCAAGTAATTCAACCAGCGGGCGATCCTCAAATTGGAAATTTAGCCACCCCTGTTAATTCATCTGGGTTTACCAAGGCATTTATCAACAATCTGCCTGCTTACCGGGCTGGGCTTTCGCCGCAGCGCCGTGGGCTAGAAATTGGGATGGCCCATGGCTATTTGCTGTTTGGCCCCTTTGCCCTCGGTAGCCACTTCCGCAACACTGAGCTAGCTGACTTTGTGGGACTGATCGCCGCCATTGTGCTGGTGCTCATCCTGACGGTTTGTCTATCGCTGTATAGCAGCACCGGCGTTTTGAAGCCGATCGCCACCATTACCAATCCTCACCCTCCGGAAGCGTTGGGTACCCAAGAAGGCTGGAGTGAGTTTGCCGGCAGTTTCTTGATTGGCGGCATGGGTGGAGCTGTTTTTGCTTACATCCTGTTCCAAGTGTTTAAGGCAGGTGTGTTTCAAGCCCTGCTAGCATAATCGCGATCGCGGTTAACCAACCCCCATAGGTCCCCTGGTTTCGTCATGAAATCGGGGGATTTTTGTGGGTGTGATGCACAATCTCTCGATCACAAGACAACAAGCGGCACTCCAAGGCTGGAATGCCGCTTGTGATGAAAACATTAGCCTAGATCACGCTAGGGAAAGACGGGGTGATCCCTCATGCAGCGATCGCCTCTCTGCCCCGAGGTGAAACTAGATGGAAGAACCTAGACCAGCGTAGGCTCCGTAGAAAAACAAACCAAGAACGGCCAATGCGCCAAGACCAGCGATGGTGGCAACGACCCACAGGGGAATACGTCCAGAACTAGACATGTTTGCTATACCTCTTTAACGAAGACAACATTGAAGGTTTCTAGAACAATCTCAGCTCAGCCTATGACCCATGGATGGAACAGATCGACCATGATCGCTGATCCATAGGGCAAGTTTCCAAGAGGCTCCCAGCCAGTATGACGGTATGAGTCATGACAGGAAACCCTGCAAACCGGGCTGGCTTAGTTGAAAAAGTAGCTAGAAAATAGAATTCCTAGTACGAAGACTAGTAAAAGACCCAGGTAGAGAGATGTTCTATTCAGCTCTACGGGTTGCTTATTGGGATTTGGGGAACGGTCCATGAAATGCTCCTATCGTTGGATAAACTGCATAGCGGCGATCGCCCCGATGAAAAAGATGGTTGGCACAGCCAAGGTGTGCACCGCTAACCACCGCACGGTGAAAATGGGATAAGAAATGGGCTCGTTCGGATTATTTCCAGTCATAGTTTTCAAACGGATTTGGAATTATGGACTACTTCAGAAAATCTTGAATTTGTTGCTTTGCGTCAAAGCGCTCCTGCAGGATAGGAACTTCTTGGCGCTCTTGGGTGAAATACTCGTTGGGGCGAGGTGTGCCAAAAGCGTCGTATGCTAACCCAGTGCTGACAAACAGCCATCCGGCAATAAACAGAGCGGGAATGGTGATGCTATGAATGACCCAATATCTAATACTGGTAACAATGTCAGAAAAGGGACGTTCTCCTGTGGTACCGGCCATCAAATTACTCCAATCTTATGACTACTAGAACCTATTCTTTATGATACGAAACGATGGGATTTACGGTAAAGCGATCGCACTCTACTATTGGTCAGTCTCCCATATTTAGAGCGGTTGTGAGTATGCCTAATTCCGGTTCTCAAGGAACTAAGCAAGCTCTGCAGTGGCTGGATCATACCGCAGCAACACACCGCTCTGTCCCAAAATGAACCCTAGCTCTGGATTCACAAACATCACGCGATAGAAATTTGAAGGGACGTTTTCAACGGCCTTGTCTTTTTGCCAGGTTTTGCCGCCATCTGGGCTGTAGAACAGGTTGCCGCTGCCGCCTGCTAACCACACATCGTCCTCAGTTTGATAGGTGAGGTCTAAAAAGCCCCAACTGGTGGCAAATTCCGGCGTAACGGCTTCGCTCCAAGCTTCTAAATCATCCTCAGTTTCACCAAATTGAACGATGCCACCACGGGCGATCAGCCATAGCCGTCCATCGGCCGTGAACCCCATGTTCTGCAGCCGGCGAGAGCTGTTGCGATTGTGCTGTACCCAGACGTCATCTCCGGGAACCCAGGTTGAATAGAAGTTGCCTCGGGACGACACCGACACATAGCGACCATCGGCGGAACGGGAAATGTTGCGCAAGACCCCGACAGCTTCGGTGACCATGGCGCGCCAATTTCGCCCGGCGTCTTGGGTGCGGTAGATCGCCCCAATGTCGGTAGTGAGTTCTGCGATGCCGTCTCCCAGGGCCGTGATGGTATCTGGTGAACCGGGAAGCTGATCACTTAGGGGCACGCGAGACCAACTGTCGCCGCCATCGGTGGTGTGCAGAAGCAGGCTGGGTAGGCCCACAATCCACCCTTCGTTGTTGTAAAAACTAACGGAGTTCAAGTTGTAATTTTGGTCGCCCAAGTCAAGCGATCGCAGCTTCCAGTTGACGCCGCCGTCGTTCGTTTCTAGGACGGTAGACTGTTTGCCAACCAGCCAACCATGCTGGGCATCCTCAGCAAAGGCAATATCGAGGAGGGTGGCATCGGTTGGAATACTGACCGTATGCCAAGCGTTGGTGGCCGTTCCTTCTAAATAGGCGTTGGTGCAGCCGCTCGCGAACAACAGGGCAACACACAGAATGACAAATCGAGCGATGGACTTAGGAAAGGACAGCATGATCAATGGGTCTAAGGATTAAGCAATTCTGAACACCGGATGGACGCTTGGGGAGAAGAGCGATCGCCCTTGATGGAGAGGTTTTCTACTTCAGCCCATAAAGGCTGAGGAAGAACAGGACTCCAATTCCCAAGGCACTAAAAATGAGAATATTTTTTTGCCCAGGGGTGAGGCGATTCACACCTAACCCGTAGCCTAGGTTTTCTTTAAAGCCGGATGGGTTGCCGGTGGGGCCAATATTGCTGAACTGGCTAGCTCGGGCTGAACAGACCGGGCATCGCCAAACAATGGATAGATCTTCAAATGGAGTGCCTGGTTCAACGGCCCGTCCGTCTCCCTTCACCGGCTCATACACATAGCCACAGGAGCGACATTCATAGCGATCCAGGTCTTTCGGTTCTAAAGGAGCCGTGGGATTCTCAGCGGACTCGTCTGGCTGACCGGTTACGTCAGCAGCCGTAGTTGGATTTGTCTCGCCGGAGTCGGCAGCGTCAGTGGTCATGGCTCTACCCTCTGTACGGACAACAGTGACATGTGTCCCCCACTCACCCTCCTGGGACGAGTACGGGCTCCCCTGCCTCGCGGTTGGGGTTTCCTGCTTCATCGGGGTTCCCAAGCAACCGTCCTCCACAGGCAGCACCACCCAGTGTCTCTGGGCTGTAGTAGATGAGATAAAATCTCTGTTAAAGATTAGAATCTCTGTTAAAGATTATGACATAGAGCGCTGCTCAACCTAAATCATTTCATCAGACCCATAGAACTATGAGAGAGTAAACCTGGGAATGCTAGGATGCTCGTTGCTCGGTCGGACTGCGGAGCAGCGCCCACAGCCCGTCTGTTTATAATGTCCTGTATTCCGTAGAGAGACGATGACTCAGACCTATCACGCCCGAATTTATGTCACCCTGCGCCCTTCGGTGCTCGATCCCGCTGGGACAGCCGTCCAGTCTGGCCTGAAGCATCTTGGCTACGATAATGTAGAGGGGGTACGGATTGGTAAATATGTGGAACTGACGCTCCAGGCTGCCACGGCGGATGAAGCGGAGAGCCAGCTCGATCGCATGTGTGATCAACTGCTGGCCAATCCAGTCATTGAAAACTATCGGTTTGAGTTGGTGGATGCGATCGCCCCGGCGTCTGTATCGAACTAGTAGAGGATCCCTACATGAAATTTGGCGTCATTGTCTTCCCTGGATCAAATTGCGATCGCGATGTGGCCATGGTCACCCAGGGGTTGCTCGGCCAGCCCACGCGTATGGTCTGGCACCAAGATCAGGATATTGATGATCTCGATGTGATGGTGGTGCCCGGTGGCTTTAGCTATGGAGACTACCTACGCTGTGGGGCGATCGCCCGCTTTTCTCCCGCCATCCAAGCTACCCTAGACCATGCCCAGAAGGGAAAGTGGGTGCTAGGGATTTGCAACGGCTTCCAAGTGCTGACTGAAGTGGGTCTCTTGCCCGGAGCTTTAGTGAGAAATCGGGATCTCCATTTTGTCTGCGATCGCGTTTCGGTGAGAGTGGAGCGATCGGTGCAGCCCTGGACGCAGGCCTACCAACCGCAACAGGTGATCACCCTGCCCATTGCCCATGGAGAGGGGTGCTACTATGCCGACGAAGCAACCCTCAACGAGCTAGAAACTCATCAGCAGGTGCTGTTTCGCTATTGCAATCGTGCTGGAGAGCTAACGCCTGAAGCTAACCCAAATGGATCGCTTAACCATATCGCTGGCATTCGCAATCGCCAAGGCAATGTTCTAGGCATGATGCCACACCCGGAACGGGCCGCGGATGCCATGCTGGGCAATACCGATGGCATGAATCTTTTTCAAGGCCTCCTGTCCACTATGTTGATGAGCGTGTAAAGCGCAGGGGGGAGGACAGATTCAGGCTTGGGGTAGGCTAGCTTGGAGCTACCGAGCTGGGAACTCTAGGATAGGCAACCCCAAGCACCATGAACCGCTCATCTGAGTGAGGCATTGCTGGCGATCGCGATCGCAAAAGAATTCCATGCTCTTCACAAGTCACGACTAGGGCAATGGAAATTTCACGTTATGCTTATACCAATAACGTGGTTGAACATGATCGCTTGGATGCTGGGTTAAGCAAGTAGGTTCAGCGCTGCTAGCCTAGTGTATATCTACACCTCATCATGGTAGTTGAGGTTTAACGAGCTTGCAGAGATGCCCTCCTGATCTTGGCTCAAGAACCTGTGATCTTGAGCGACCAACAAAGGTAGAGTGCCTTGTTGAGCACCACACTCTTCGACTCCGTGAGCTATTTCTGGCGCTATGCTGTTAATCGCTAAGGCCAGTTAGATGGAGAGCTGCAATCAGCTCTGGTGCAGACCGTGGGTAGATAAGATGACTCTATGGGGGCGTCGTTGAAGCACTTCAGACGGGCATGTTACGTTGGAATGCAGTCTATATCTATGCTTCTCAACCTTGAAGCTGTGAGCTAATTTCGTCACTCTACTCTCTACTTATGCCGCTGACTATTCTCGTCGCAGAAGATGACCCAGGGACTCGCCTATCTATCAGCGACTATCTGGAACTAGCAGGCTATCTTGTGATTGTTGCCGAAGATGGTCGGGAAGCCCTATCGGTGATCGAGAAACATTCTCCCCATTTGTTAATCACCGACGTGACGATGCCCTTTCTGGATGGGTATGAGTTGGTCAATCAGGTGCGCCGTCAGCCGATGTTTCGCCTATTGCCGGTTATTTTTCTGACGGCTCGAACCCGGACAGAAGAGCGAGTTCGAGGCTACAAGCTGGGCTGTGATGCCTACCTGGCTAAGCCGTTTGAATTGGTGGAACTGGGAGCCATCGTGCGCAATTTGCTAGAGCGATCGCAGATGATCCAAACGGAATGGCACGCGCGGACGCAGGCTGTCGCGACGTCGGGAAAAGATGTCTCGCGGCCAAACTCCTACGGTGATGACGCTAAAGCACCCCATCCCTTAACCACCCTCGATACGCCAGATTTGACGACCCGAGAACAGGATGTGCTGGGTCTCCTGTCGGATGGTTTATCGAATGCTCAAATTGGCGATCGCCTACATCTCAGCCCACGCACCGTCGAAAAATATGTCAGCAGCTTACTGCGCAAAACTACCACGAGTAATCGGGCGGAACTGGTGCGTTTTGCCCTAGAACATCACCTGATCTAGGTCTGGGTGGCTAACTAGCGCTATCGAATATGGCGGGATCGAGGCTAATGATGTGGTCGAGCAGCCCTTCACAGGCATCCAGCAGCAGGTCAATCACATAGTTAAAGCCTTCTGCTCCTCCATAGTAAGGATCGGGGACGTCTCGGTCGGTATGGTGCTGACAAAACTCACACATCAGCTTGATTTTGGCGTGATGGCGTTGACTGATATCTAGGGCGCAGATGTCGCGGTAGTTCTCCCGATCCATGGCCAAAATCAGGTCAAAGGCATCGAGGTCGTCTGCGGTCAACTGCCGAGCCTGTCCCCGCAGCTCAATGCCCCGCTGGCGAGCAGCGGCGGCCATGCGGCGATCGGGGGAACTGCCGATGTGGTAACTGGATGTGCCTGCTGAGTCACACTGAATGCGATCGCTGAGCCCTCGCTGTTGAATCAGGTGGTTCATGATGTTTTCAGCCGAGGGTGATCGGCAAATGTTGCCGAGGCAAACAAACAGAACTTGATAGGTCATAGGTGTTTAGAGAAGTGCTATACTCACTGAATAAGGGCATGTAGCTCAGTGGATAGAGCATCAGATTCCGGTTCTGAGGGTCGGGGGTTCGAATCCCTTCATGCTCGTTTAATTTTACAGGTATTTTGCGCCCCTCACTCTCATGGTGAGGGGCGATCGCGTTTGCTCAGACACATTGCCTCGGCAATCATCTTGAGGCTGCTTGGTTTCCGGTTGCTTGGTGATGCTGTTTTCTCAGTGTGCATCCTGAGTCCGCACCACGCCTGAAGATCCTAGATTGGTTGACAAGCGCAAATATACGGAAAAAGAAGTCTAGAAAAGGTTGCTTGGCTAGACAATGATGGGCAATACCCAGTGGCATCTAACCCAAAGATCGGGTATTAAATTAATCTAGGGGGTGTAAGGTTGCGTGCTTAAACCAGGCCTTGTCCTGACGATGGCTGCGAGATAGCTGTGATTCAATGACGCGCTATCTTTGTATCATGGGGTAGAGCAGCAATCGGACGCAACCTTGAGCGATCGCCTGTTTGCTGTTGGTTCAGATGAATAGATGGTATTAGCGGTTACGTTTACGGATCCTTCAACCCTTTTGCTGTAACGTTTAGCAACGCTTCAAGAAATTTTCCCCAAATTTGACACCTTCTGATGACTTTCTAGGAAACATAGATTTAGGAAAGTGTCACAATTAGTGAAGCCCCCTACCCCATGACACCTAGCGGTTGAGATGAGATGAGAAACGCCGCATGAGCTATTGTCTAAACCCCTCTTGCCCTAATCCTGAGAACCTGGCGCACACAGAACTGTGTCAAGCCTGTGGTTCTCCATTGCTGCTGCAAGGGCGATACAGAGCGATACAGGTTCTTGGACAGGGGGGGTTTGGCGCAACATTCCTGGCCCGTGATGAAGAGCTACCTGGCCATCCCCACTGCGTGATCAAGCAGCTCCGCCCTGCCGCCTCATCGCCCAATGTTTTGCTGATGGCGCGCGAGTTGTTTAAGCGTGAAGCTAAAACCCTGGGCAAGATTGGCAATCACCCCCAAGTTCCGCGCTTGCTCGACTACTTCGAGGCCAATCAAGAGTTCTACCTTGTTCAGGAATATATCAGTGGCTCCACGCTGCAGCAGGAAGTGAGGGGCTCAGGGCCATTCAGCGAGGCTGGGGTGAAGCAATTCCTGAGTGAAGTCCTGCCGATGATTCAGTACATTCACAGCCAGCAGGTCATTCACCGAGATATTAAGCCAGCCAACTTGATTCGACGCACAGAAGACAAGAAGCTTGTGCTTATTGACTTTGGTGCGGTGAAGGACAAAATTGACCCAGTCAAGGCTGCCGCATCTGAGCAAACGGCGTTGACCTCCTACGCCATTGGCACCCCAGGCTATGCGCCGCCGGAGCAGATGGCGATGCGTCCTGTGTATGCCAGTGATCTGTATGCCCTAGGCGTTACCTGCGTGTATTTACTAGCTGGCAAATCACCGAAGGATATGGACTATGATCCCGCCACGGGGGAAATGCTGTGGCGAGACTATGTGCATGTGAGCGATCATTTTGCCAGTGTGCTGGAGAAGATGCTGGAAGTCTCGGTGCGCCATCGTTTCCAGTCTGCCAATGATGTCCTGCGGGCGTTAGATCTAGAGCCCTACATGGACAGCTTGGCCCAGAGTATGGTGACGGCCAATCGTCCGCCGCGATCGCCTAAGTCTGGCATGGGGCGGACGATTGGCAACAGCAATGAAATGTCTACATCGTCGCCCACCTCGCGCATTGCGGCGGCTATTCGGGCGCGCCAGTCGCGCAATGCGTCTGATGCTACCAGTCTCCAGCCTGGAGCGTCTCGCCATCAGCTTTTGCGCAAGCCATCGTCCTCCTCCTCAGACACAGCCACAGGCTCTACGAGTTCGTCGCGAGGAGGAAGCGCCAAAGTCATGCCGCGTTTAACGGCGGAGGAGCTTCTAGAAGCCTACAGTAAAGGGCGGCGCGACTTCACCTCTCACAACTTGGGGGGCTTGAGCTTGCAGAAGGCTGATCTATCGGGAGCAAGCTTTCACCAATCCAAGCTGCAAAAAACAAACTGCCAGAATGCCAACCTGTTTAACGCCGATTTTGGGCGGGCGAATTTGAATCAAGCGGTCTTGAAAAATGCCAACCTGGCCCGGGCTTACCTGAGTCATGCGGATCTGGGCGGAGCAAATTTGCGGGGAGCGGATTTGAGCTATGCCTACCTGAGTAATGCCAACTTGCGAGGAGCCAATCTCTGCGGGGCAGATTTGACCGGTGCCAAGGTCTCCGATGATCAGTTAGCCACAGCCCGCACCAACTGGGCCACGATTCATCCCAGTGGTAAGCGGGGATTTTGGTAGAGTGGTAGCAGTGAATGGGTATGCCTAGGCTGAGGTTAGATGGCAAAATCACCGCGCGATCGCGTTTCTCCGCTCAATCCCCGACTAGATGATGAAATGATGGCTCGGCTGCGGGCGGAGGTCAAAGCACCCTATCGAGGGTTGAGAATTTTTGTGTATGGGGTTTGCGGAGCCTCGGGATTAATCGGAGCCTTCATTTTTCTGGCAGAACTGGCCGCAGGACGAGCCTCGGCTGCTACGCTCCCTAACTTTGCTTTGCAGGTAGGGGTGGTGGCGCTGATGGTTTGGCTGTTTCGCGTGGAAAAGCGGGCGGAGCAGAAGCAGATTGAGCGGGACGATCGCCGCTCCTAAGAGGGCTCCTCGATCGCTTCTCCTAGGATGAACCAAATCCCCACAGGCGATATGGTTCCCTGCTGGCCAGGGCAACTTTTGATCGATGCGAGGCGTCAGTGAAGGTACTGTTGGCGTTGTGGGAGACGAGAAAGATGGGTCGTAAGCAAACCGGTCGCAATCGATGGCTATGCGGGATTGGGATGGTGTCGAGTTGCCTAGTCCTGGGATGGGGAATGCCCGATGCGATCGCGGCAGAGCGGATTGTATTTCGCTATGCTGGATTTGAGCGTAGCCTATCGGTGGAGGAACTGGCGGCATTTGCCGAGACCGGTGAACTGTCGTCTGATCTAGAGCACTACACCAATCGCACTGATAAAGATCCTGAAGAGCTGCAGCGGGCCTTGGTGCGCCCTATTCCCATGCGGCTTGTATTTTTGGATGTGGCGTTGAACTCTTGGGTTGGCGAAATGCTGCTGGAGCGGGTAGGACAAACCATTCATACCTCGTCGGGTGAAGCTAACCAAGAGGCGTTGCGGTCAGCCTTAATTTTGTCAGCGAGTGATGATGATGCCATTAGTTTGATTGAGGTCATCCAAGCCTATCCGACGGAGGAGGTCTATGTAGATGGCGAGAATCTCCTAGAGACCTACTATCAGGTGAGCCGTTGGAGCGATCGCGCCCAAGAATTGTATGAAATGATGGAGCGCTTAAACCCTGACCGAGAAGAGTAATCCTATCGCTGATGCTGATTCGACAGCGATCGCTCTGCATTGAGAAGCAGGTTATGCATTTGTCGAGCCGTGTGGGGTTCGACGGAGATGGCGCTGATGCCCCATTGAATAAAGGTTTGCAGCAGATTGGCATCCTGGAGGGGAATTTGCCCGCAAATGGAGCAAGGGATCTGCAGTTGCTTGGCTGTGCTGACTAATTGAGCGATCGCCCGCAGCACGGCGGGATGCCGAGTATCCAACCGAGACGAAAGATCTGGATGATCGCGATCGATCGCCAGCAGTAGTTGGGTGAGGTCATTGGTGCCAATGGCAATGCCCTGCACCCCAGCTTTCACGTAGTCGGGCAACAGCCAGACCACGGAGGGAACCTCGGCCATAATCCAGATTTGAAAGGCCTGGACTTGGGTCAAGCCGGCACGCATCACCCATTGGTGGCAAAACTGAAACTCTTCGACAGTGCGGACAAACGGCAACAATAAATTGATGTTTGTGTAGCCCATCTGCTGGACTTGGCGGATGGCGGCTAACTCCAGTTGAAACCAGGCGGGGTTGAGCGTGTAGCTGAGGGTGCCGTGCATGCCGAGAATGGGATTGACTTCCGGCGTGAGGCTGGGACTGCCTCGCAGCAGTTGATATTCATGGGAGCGCATATCCAGCGATCGATAAAAGATGGGGCGCGGAGCCATGGCTTTGGCCAGTCGTTGAAGCTGTTCAACTAGGCGGGCTTGGATATGGTGACTTTGGTGCTGGGCAATCCAGTCGAGGGGATGGCGCTGCTCAATTAACTCCATTAAGGCAATTTCAGACCGCACCAGTCCAACACCATCAATGGGTAGGGTGTCAAGCTGGGGCAGGGTGCTCCAGCGGTTGAGATTCACCCAAAGCTGGATGCGATGGGGTGAGACGGTGGCCACGGCCGAACGATCGGCAGGTGGTGACTCTAGCTCGTGTTTGGAGGACGTTTCTAGGGGAGGAATGGGCGGATGGTTGCCTCGGTAGATGCCGCCGCGATCGCCATCTACGGTAATGCGATCGCCTGTATGTAGTTGCTGGGTGGCATTGAGAACGCCGACGACGGCAGGAATACCCACTTCGCGGGCCACGATCGCCCCATGGGAGGTGATTCCGCCTTGCTCAGTAATAATGCCAGCAATATGATCCAGTTGTGGTAACCAGGTGGGCATGAAAACCGTAGCCACCAGGATACAGTCGGGGGGAAGGTTCGGCAGCGTGGTATCGCGCTCATTAGCAACCCAGACCTGCCCCGAGATTTGCCCTTGGGCGACCCCAATGCCCCAGAGGGTCTCCGGTGATATCGAGATCGGCTGATGGGTGAGGGTCGTAGATTGCGCCGTCGCTGATAGGTTGTAGGGGCGGGTTTGCGGCGTGATATGGCTGATCCACACGGTCGGATTGGGGAGGAGCGAGGAGAGGAGCCAGTTGACGCGAATAGGGCGAGAGTTTTGTTGGGCAATCGTGCGAGCCAGATCAAGAAGAGCTGAGAGGTTGGGGGGAGACAGAACGGCGGCTCGTTGCTCAGAGGGATCGATCGCCACCAAGTCTAGCCCTGGCTGAATGGCGGGAATCGGTGCGATCGCTTCCGGCGCTGCATCGGGCAGGCGAACGGCACAGCGATAGAATTTTTGCTCTACTTTTTGGTCGAGAATCTGCCCTGTGGATAGGTCAACGCGATACCAATCGGGACAGACTTCGCCCGTGGCGATCGCTTGATCAACCCCCCAGATGGCTCGAATATCTAAGCTCTGCTCGTTGAGATACAAGTCACCGGATAGGTCAGGGGTGGCGATCGGTTGCACCAGGATAGCCAGTTGAATATGTTGCAGGCTGATGCCTAAACGTTGCCAATAAAATAAACTTTTTGCGCTAAATAAATCGCTCCAGATATGGCGCACCCCTTCCCGCAAACCCAGATCCGTGAGGGGATAGATCTTGGCATCAATTAGGCTTTCAGTGGACGCTTCGGGCAAGAAGTAGCCAACTTCCGGCGAGAGGGACAGGGATGGTTTCAGCACCACCTGCTTGGACGACCAGCTCTGAGCTAGGTGCAGCACCTCGTCGATCCAATGGGTGATTGTGAACGGGTTGCTTTCGATCGCTTGGCGAATGGTACGGGCGATCGCCTGCAGTTGCCGCGGATCTTCAACTTCAATATGCAGGGTGGAATTGGGTAGATCGGCAAATAGGGGCTCCAGCCAGTCAATATGTTCGAGAAAATCATTCAGCACAGATGCGGTAATGACAATGCCAGGTAGCACGGGATAGCCCTGCTGCAGCGTTTGGGCCAAGTGAAATGCGGTATCCCCAACCTCTGAACGATGGGTAGCTTGAATTTGATCCAAGGTGTAGAAATGCATTGGAGTGATGACCTAATCCATAGCTACCGTGGGATTGTGAACCTTGCTGTAATACTGCTTATTTAAAAAGGGAATGTTTTGGGTCTGCCGAAGATGGTGGCGGAGATACAGCGTATTGACGAACGCAGGACAGCGATCGCTGTCCGTGAGTATACCGTGAGTCCTTAGTTTACCCAGCCGATGAGGGCTTTAACGGTTCATGGAGGACAGGAACGATTGGATGTTGGCGCAGATCAAGCGTGGTTGATAGCGTAGCCCATTCGGTGGATTGAAACATCCAACCGATGAGATAGAGCGACCCGCATAGGATGACGCTAGGAGACTGAGATTGCTGGCGTTGACTGGTGGCGATCGCTGCCAGCAACCCTTCTATGGGATCGGCATAGCTTTCGCAAGAGCCGAGGGTTGGGCAAACGGTATGAGCGACCTCCATCAGGTGTTGAGGATCAGCAGAAGCATGGCCTGGAACCTCCACTAGCCAGAGGCGATCGCCTGGTCGCAGTAGCGGCTGCAAAATGTCTGCATGGTCTTTGGTTGCCAACAGTCCCACAACCCAGTGGATGGGAGCCTGGAGGCGATCGCCTTTGGCTATACATTGATCGACATACTGCCGCAGGGCGATGGCTCCGGCTGGATTATGGGCCCCATCCACCAAGACCGAGCAGCCCGACCAGGAAAACCACTGTAAGCGAGCCGGCCAGCTCACCTGCCGCAGACCTTGGTCAAAATGCTGGGTTGAGATCTGCCATCCCTGGCGCTGGAGAACTTGCAGGGCCGCGATCGCCACGGCAGAATTACTGCACTGATGTTGGCCAGGTAGGGTCAAAGGATAGCGATAGGTTTGCCCAGGGGGAACTGGGTCTAGCCCTGCTGGTGTGGTGTAGAGCGCCCACCCTTCTCCGCAGTCTTGGGCCGGCTCAACCCAAACCGTAGGACATGACAGCGACTCAAGACGACCGCGCACCACTGCCTCTGCCGTGGGAGGCAAGGGCCCAATCACCGCCGGACAGTGGGGTTTGAGAATGCCAGCTTTTTCACGGGCAATATCGGACAAGGTGGGCCCTAGGCGCTGCCAATGTTCTAGGCTGAGAGAGGTGATTACGCTTACGAGGGGGCGATCGCAGACGTTGGTGGCATCTAGCCGACCGCCCAAACCCACTTCCATCACCGCCAGATCAACCTGCTGTTGGGCAAAATACAGCCAAGCCGCCGCTGTAAACACTTCAAACTGGGTGGGACAGGGCTGATCGGGATCTATGGCGCGCTGCACCTCTTGGAGCGCAGCATAGAGGTCGGCGGCGGCAATGGGCTGATCTTGAATACAGATGCGCTCGCACCAATGCACTAGATGAGGCGAGGTGTAGCGTCCGACTCGGTAGCCGGCTGCTGTGAGCACGGCGGATAGGCAAGCACAGACCGAGCCCTTACCGTTACTACCGGCGACATGGATGATCGGAACCCGGTGGTGGGGCGATCCAAGCCTGGTCAATAGGTGCTGGATGCGATCTAGCCCCAGATCTACGCCAAAGCGCTCAAACTGCTGCAGTAAAGACTCTGCGGCCTGATAGGCCGGATCGAGGGCGATCGCCTGATGCATATTCAACGGTAGACGTAAAGGGCGAGGTTTACAGCACAAAAGCCACAAGCGATCACGATGTCCATTGAGTTGCCCATCCCTAAGAAACCCACATCAACTATGAAGGGGAACACACTGATCTTTTTGTGTGTGCTCCCCTCAACTATGGGTACATCATCAGCATGGAATCGAGGGCAAACCGGTCTCAAGGCGATCGCTGCTGATCGCGCACGTCATGAATCGCCTACGCTTCGCGGTTCCAAAAGGTTTGGACTTGCTTAAGGGCAGCTTTACCAATGTTATACAAGGCCCAGCTTCCAGCCAAAATGACCGGCGACAATACAACTACAATTCTCCAGTCCATCTGCGTGATCCTCCTCTAAAGATTTATGAATCATTCTCATCTTTGTCTAACATTCTCGGTGGAATTGGGCAATTTTGCCAAGTCTTTAGGTTAAGTTTTGCAACTTTTTTCAAGGTTTGGGTGCCCTCCAATGCTGCAGAATTAACGCCAGCCATCCCAATCTTCGTTAAAGATGGATGTATCTGGGAAGGCGATGGGATTGCCTTGTTCCCGCAGACGTTGCTGCAGCCGTTCCAAGTCTGGTTCACCGGCAAGAAGGTTGTCCACAAGATCATAGGGCAATAGATTGCGATCTAGCACAACGTCAATGGTATTGCCCACGGCGACCCCAGATGACCATTCAAAGGAATGGACTCGGTAGGCGGCGGCGGCGATATGGCTCGTGGCGATACTCTTTCCGGCCACGAGGAGGTTATCCAGGTTTTGGGGAATGAGGGCTCGCAGCGGAATTTGGAAAGGATAGGCCTGTCCAGCCCCCTGTCGTTCTCCAGGGCGCTCTATATTGCCGGGTGCTTCTGGGGGATGCAAGGCCATGCAGGGGTGAAAGTCGATGGCGTAGTGACCAATGCCCACGGAGTCGGGGAAGATCCGCGATCGCGATCGCCGACTCAAGTTTTCGAGACTCAAGTCGCCCGTGAGCACCGCAAGGGTGTTGCGTCCTGCTAACGCCGTTAAGAGCCGCCGATACATGGCGTCGGGTAAGTTCTCGGCGTAGAAGGGATCGGCGGCGTAGTCAATGCGGGAAATATCGATTTCAGAAATCACAAAGCCGTCAGGATAGCGGCCATCGGGTCGCCCGATAATGCGACGGCCTTCGCGCATGTAGGGATATTTGGAGAGACCGTGGACGGTGCCCATGGGAGAATCTAGACCGCTCAGGAAGGTGTGGTTGGGATGGCGTTCCTTCACACCGTCACCCAGTTGGGAATCCGTGACGCCATCCACCAACCAGTGGAAGTATCCCAGGGAGATTTCTTCGCCGCGACGCAGGGTTTCCACCCGTAGGCCTCCTAGCCAGCCGCCCGGTTCGAGTTGCCCAAGCGATCGCAATTGATCTTGGGTATAGATCAGATTGTCTTCCGCCGTGCCGGGACGGTAGTCATTGCCCCAGGTCCAGTTCTGCATGGAAATATCACCGACAGCCACCTCGTAGTCATAAATACTGCGGTCGGTGCCTTGGGGCTGGGGATCTTGGGCCAAAATGCGGCGGTAGGTAAAGACCAGATCGAAATCGGCTAGGCGGGTTAGCTCGTAGCTATAGTAGGGTTCGTACTGGGGGTAGAAATCTGGCGGTTCCTGAACCTGGGGCTCTTCGGTGGACTGCATGGCAAAGGTGTAGGTAAACCCTTGGGTGCAGTAGGGATCGTCGGTGGGGCTAGAGGAGGAGGGTTCTTCGTAGGAGAGGGCATCAATACCTAGCTGGTGGGGCAGATCTGCCAGGGCAATCAGCTCTCCGGTTTCGGTCGCTTCCACCACATACCAATCGGCGACGCGATCGCTCTCTCCCTCGGGAATCAGGGGTTCGAACTGCAGAATAGTTTTCGTGAAGCGCTCGGAGTCGGCGTAGGTATAGGCATCCTCTAGGATGTTGGATAGGTGAAAGGTATTGAGCGGTGGGGCGTCGGGGGCAGGCTGGTGCTGAATGGCGATCGCGCTGCGGATTTGGCGATCGCGAATGTCTAGATCTTTGATGACGGTATTGGGAAACCAGTGCAGGGTGCCCCGTCCCTCTTGTTCGGCATCCTCCAGCATGTCCACCAGCAGATCATGGCCATCGAAGGGATAGAAACAAGACTCGCTGACCCAGCAGTCTCCAGGGTTAATGCGTCCATAGTGACGTCGGATGCGATCGCGTAATTCCAGATAGCCTCGGGAATAGAATTGCTCAAGGCGTTGGGTGGTGCGTTCATCGAGGGCAGAGGTGCCTTGGGACGAAATCTGCCCGCCCATCCAGTCGGTGAGTTCGGTCAGGCAAACGGTGCGTCCTGCCAGCAGTCCTTCATAGGCCGTCGCCACACCGGCCAATCCACCCCCAACCACTAGGATCTCGCAGGCGATGGTGGCATCGGGTGGGCGGGTGGCGATTGCCCCTTGGGGCAGCAGGGCGGCCATGACGCCAGCTAGGGGAAGGGGCAGCCAACGCCCAGCCAAAGCCAGTGGGAAACGTTTTGTCATACAGGTCGTCAGTCAAAATGGGGAAGACATCTAACCCTATGATGCCTGATGGATCCAAGGGTTTCATCCTCCGATCGGAGCGATCGCCTAGGGATCCTGAGGCTCAAATGCCCATAGGTTGCCGCCTGAGTCTGCCATGGGGCTGAGGGTGCCTTGGCTTTCCAGAACGGTTGTCAATGCCGCCGATGGCCGAAACACAAAGAGCGATCGCTCCTCGCTGGCCAGATCGAGCGCCGATAGATCTGGCGGTTGGGTGAGCAACAGCAGGAAAACCTCATTCTCCAGATCATGGCTCAGCCCTAGGAGATCGCCTCGATTGGTGAAGGTATCCCCCACATCGCTGATCAAGACGGTCGGTTGAGCTTGGTTCAGATGGCTAACAATTTTGTCATTCGGGTAACTTAAATCCTTGCTCCACCAACTGGTTGCCATGCTGCTCATGGTGTTGGATACAATACTGGCCGTGAGTAGAACGGGCAAGACCCAGCGTCGCCCTTGGGTTTTACTGAGCACAAAATCTTGGGTGAGCCAGTAGGCAACCACGAGCTGTATGGCTGGAAAGCAAGGATTGAGGTAGCGGGTGATCGCCGATCGCTGACCGCCCAGAATCAGATCGGGCAGAGCGATTAAGATAAATGGAACAACGCCCATGGTGAGCAGAAACAGCCACACTGGTAAAGCTGTGCGGCGACAGACCCTGTAGAATCCTCCCAGAATCAGCACTAGGAACGGCAGCCGCAGCAGAAAGGTCATGGGGTTTTCAAACCCAAAGTCTAGGTCAATAAACAAACTGGTAAAGCTGAGCAGCCAGAACTTTGCCAGACGGTCTAGCCCCATGGGGCTGCTTGTCCAGCTTGAAGTGGCAACTACCTGCCCCACATTGGTCATAAATACCCAGAGCCACGGCGCAAAGAGCAGAAAAGCGATCGCCATTGCTGCCCCATAGCCCCAGAGAGGTTGCCAGCGACTGCCATGCTTCAGTCGGGCAAAGGTGCCCCTGGCTGGTTCGGCGGCACAGCGCCCCACAACATAGAGCCCATGGGCTATCCAGGTGAGGACAATTAAGGGTTGGGTGTAAAGCCCGGCGGCAACGGTGAGGGCATACAGTCCCCATAGCCATCGATAGCGCTGGCGGGCTGCCCGCAGCAGCAGCCAACTGCTGAGAATAATCAAAAACGTTTGTAAGCTATACTGACGGCTAGTTTCGGCAAATAAAATATCAAAGGGTGACAGGGCCAGCAGGACGGCGGCGATCGCTCCTGCCAATCGTGATTGAAACAGCTCTGCCCCCAGAACATACATGGCCGGCAACGAAAAGAGGCTGATCACAGCGGCAAGGGCGCGGCTGGCAGCAACCGATCCACCAAACCACTGCATCCAAAATCGCGCCATCACAAAATAGAGCGGCGGGTGTTGAGGGACATCCACGGCCAGCGATCGCACCGTATCGGCGACCGTACTACCGGGTTTAATGGTTTGAAACTGCTGCAGGCTAGGAGCCGCAACGATCTGATTTTGAAACAGCGCTTCATCAACTTCAATGCCGAGATAGCCCGCTGCCCGTAGAGACGTGTAGGCCTCGTCGTGCCAGTAGATTTTGCCATCGAGACTGACAAATCGAAACAGGATCCCTAGCAGAAGGAGAGTCGCCAGGGCTAGCTTCAGCCAACCGGGACTCATGCGCCATGATGTTAGAGTACTCAAATCATTCTGACTCCGCGATCGCATCGGTCATCGCTACTAGTTTAATGCCCAAGTTGCAGGCCATGATGCTGAACATCCAGATTGGGTAACATTCCCCAACGATGGACGGCGCATCTCATCCTAGAGCCCAGCTCGGGCCAAAGCTGCGTTGTAGATCGCCTCGTTCGCCTGGACTGATTTGAACAAATCTACGATGGGACGCGGATAGTCTACCCCCATCTGCAGGTGCGATCGCCGCTGTTCCTCCGCGCTGAGTTTCCAGGGTGCATGCACCTTACTGGCGGGCACTTGGGCTAGTTCTGGCAACCAATGCTTGGCATACTGTCCGTCGGCATCATAATCCTTGGATTGTTTAGCAATATTGAAATAACGAAAGCCGCGAGCATCATTGCCCACGCCCGCCGTGTAGTTCCAGTTGCCCCAGTTACTGCAGACATCATAGTCAATCAACAGCGATTCAAACCACTCTGCCCCCATACGCCAGTCGATGCCGAGATTTTTGGTGAGAAAGCTAGCTACATTTTGCCGACCGCGATTGGACATAAACCCGGTCGCCGCCAGCTCGCGCATATTGGCATCCACCAAGGGAAAGCCGGTTTTACCCTGGCACCAGAGGTCAAACCGTGGCCAATCCTGTTTCCAATTTATGGGTAACTGCCGCAGTCCTGATGGATAAAAAACGCGATCGCCATGTTTAACACAGATAAACCGAAAGTAATCCCGCCACAGCAGTTCAAACATAAGCCAATAGGTCGAGTCATTGCTTACTCGCTCCACTTCATAGCGCTGCACTTCCGCCGCAATCCAGCGGGGAGATAAGCAGCCTAACGCGAGCCAAGGCGAAAACTTGGAGGAATAATCTGCCCCCAGCATCCCGTTCCGCGTTTGCTTATAGCGCCGCAAACAGTCCTGCGTCCAGATATAGTGCTGAAGGCGATCGCGCCCGGCCGTCTCGCCTCCATGAACGTTCCACACCTGCCGCTCATCCATGGCCGGGGCATCTAGCCCCCAATCTTGAAGCGTGGGCAAAACGCCTGTCTCCAAATTTCCCGGCAGATCTGGCAGGTGAGTCGGCGCTGGATAAGGTGGATTAATGCAAGAGGATTTTTCTACCTGTTTACGAAACTGAGTAAAAATCTCCGGCGTCTGAGTCAGCTCAAAGGGTAGGTCATCAGGATGATAAAGCGTCGCGCCCCAGAACGATTTGCACTCAATTCCCAGAGACGTCAGCCCTGTGGATACCTGCTGCTCAACCTGTAATTCTTCCGATGTAGCTTCTTGGTGATAATAAAGAGCGATCGCCCCCACCTGCTGGGCCAGCTCTGGAAGCACCTCCTCCGGTTTCCCACAGCGTACAATCAGGTCACTGCCAAGGGCCTGCCACTGCCGCCGCAACTCCGCCACGCTCTCCAGCAAAAACTGTGCCCGAAACGCCCCTGTTTTAGGAAAGCCAAAGGCGGTTTGGCCAAACTGGCGAGGATCAAAGCAGTACACCGGCACAAGGGGCGATCGCTCCTTCAGGGCACGGTGCAGCGGTTCATGATCATGCAGGCGCAGATCGTTGCGATACCAGATGAGAATGGGAGCAGTCACGGCACGTGTTTCCAAGTCGTTAAGCAGGGAGCGATCGCTCCTTGCTCATTATGATAGAGCGCTTTACAGAAGTTTACAAATAGCGACTTGAGAAGAACTCAAGGGCATGGCTCCAATATAGGCAGGCCATGTATCCATGAAGACCCTAGGGATGGAGTCTGCTAAGGTTGCATAGTCGTCTTGAGGGGCAATATGATAGGTGTACTGTTTCTAAACGGTACGGATATCTGGCTCCCGTCGCGAGGGCAATTAGAATGTATCGCTTGAGTTGGGAAAGCGTTGATAGCTTCCCCATTGCGTATGGTGACCAGCCAGTTTTGAGGTGGCAACATGTCTACCCAAGTTACTATTACCTTGTCAGATGAGGCGTATCGTCGGGCTGAGCGCTTTGCAAGGCTTGCCAATCAAGACGTTCTTACGGTCTTAGCCAACACGATTGACAGCGCCATTCCCTTGGTGAGTGATACGGGTGCAGCGCTGGAACCCATGGCAGAGCTTACGGATGAACAGGTTATCGCTTTCGCTAATCTGCAACTTGAGCCGTCCCAGGATGCACGATTGAGCGAACTGCTTGATCAACAGCAAGCCGGACTCTTGGATTCCCAGAAGCGTAACGAATTAACGGCTCTGATGCAGGTCTATCAGGAAGGATTGCTGAGAAAAGCAACGGCTCTGAGTGAGGCGGTTAAACGAGGGCTAAGGGAACCGTTAGATTCGTGAATCCCATTCCTGAATCGATGCGCCAGCGGGTAAGGCAGCAGGCAGGCGATCGGTGCGGCTACTGCCAAAGTCTGCAAAAATATGTTTTGGGCGTTTTGGAAATCGAGCATATTCTTCCCAAGGTAGCCGGTGGATCAGACCAGGAAGACAATCTTTGGCTGGCTTGCCGTCTATGCAATTCCTACAAAGGCGTCCAAACCCAGGCTCAAGATCCGGTGACCAGCGATACAGTAAGGCTGTTCAATCCTCGCCATGACCGTTGGCGTGATCATTTTATCTGGACAAATCAGGGAATTTACGTGGCTGGGTTAACGGCAATTGGACGAGCTACTGTCATCGCGTTGCGACTCAATAACCCTTATGCTGTGGCTGTGCGGCAAGCCTGGATCTCTGCAGGATGGCATCCTCCTGTTGACCCTTCATCCTAGGAGCGATCGCTTCTTGTCCGATTAACGGTTAACCAGGGCGATCGCTCTCCTTACTCAGCGCTTAGGACTCCTTCGATTTAGCCTCCAGTGCTTCCAGACGACTGCGTAGATCCTGATTATCTTTCTTCAGTTGATCTAGCTCCTGCTGTAGCTTCTTCACCGCCTTATCCTTGCCAATCGCATCTCGCACCTTTTGGATAAATTCCTCCGCTCGGCGGCGCACCCGACCATCGGGGGTCTGATCGGCCAAGGATTGGAGAATGGCGATCGCTTTCGGAGTTTCCATGCTGCCCAAGGCGCTGGCAACTGACACCTGGGTGAGGAAGAAGGACTCCCCAGCGAGTTCATCCAGGCGATCGAGGATGCGCTGCAGGTTGGTGTCGGACTGGCCGCTGGCAACTACGCCGAGGGCCCGGATGGCAGCTAGACGCAGGGCTTGGGGAACGCCGAGGGCTGTGTACTGCAAAATCAGATCCAGGGCCGCTTCGGAGGTTTTGAGCTTACTCAGACCGGCGATCGCTCCACTACGCACCACTTCATTCCAGCCAGCGCGGGTCTCTAGAGCCAACCGGAGTAAAGCTAGCACCTCGTCTTGCTTCGACTCGCCATTGAAGTCGCTGGTGGCGACGTGGGCGATCGCGCCCATGGCTGCAGCCTCCACGTAGTAGCTGGCATCTCCCTGCTCCACCACGGGCTTCAGGGCATGGTAGCTGGCTAAGGTTTTGATTTTGCCAAGGGCAGAGACGACGGCGCGGCGTACCCTAGCTTCAGAATCCTGAAGTCCAGCCACCAGCGCCTCCGTAGCTTGATCGAGCTTGATGCTGGCCAAGTTAGACGCGACCTCCGCCCGCACGCCCCAGAACGGATCCGATTGCAGGGCCTCAGCTAGGGCTCGCACGCCTTCCAGACCACCCTTCTTGGCGATCGCTTCTGCGGCAAACATGCGAGAGAGGGGATCGGGATCGGATTTGAGCTGGGCTTTCAGTTCTGCTAGCGGATAGTCTAGAGTAACGGTCTTGAGCGTATGATTGCCCACATCGAAGCTGACAAACTGAGGCTTCTTGGGCAGTGGTAGATAGAAGGTTTGCTCCCGCTCATGGAGGCGGAGGGTAAATACCGTGGGGTCTGAGGGGCGATCGCTGTAGCCGAAGCCAATGGGAATCTTCAGGTCAAATAGACCATTGGTGCTGGGGGTATCGCCATCTTGGGCTTGGGTTTGAGTTACCGTCAGCTTTGCCAGTTGGCTATCGTTATCCCAACTGTAGGACACTTTGAAGTCAGGATGTCCGCCACGAAATACGTATTGATCAAATAAGAATTGCAGGTTGCGGCCGGTGGTTTTATCAATCGATCGCAGTAGATCGATGGTTTCCACGGTTTGGTGGGCATGGTCGTTGACAAAGGCATGGATCGCTCGGGTAAAGAGTTCATCCCCCAGTGCCCGACGGATCATGTGATAGACACAGGCTCCCTTTTCGTAGATGTGGCGATCGTAGAGTTCGATCGCTTCTCGATAAATATGGGTGACCATGGGGCGGCGATAGCGGGAACTGTCTTCGCTCAGATAGCTGCGGGCTTCATTTAGCCGATAGTAGGCTGCTTCATCGGCCCCATACTCGCGCTCTGTCCACATCACTTCCGAATAGGTCGCCATGCCTTCCTTCACCCAGGCATGAGACCAATGCTTAATCACCACCAAGTCGCCAAACCATTGGTGGGCCAGTTCATGGGCAACTAAACTTTCCGACCCCCGGTTATCAATAGCAGCCCGTTCATCAATCAGACAGCGATCGGTGAGTAAGGTCGTCGAGGTATTTTCCATGCCGCCGAAGATAAAATCCTCAACGCAGACCTGGGCATATTTCGGATAAGCATAGGGATAGCCGTAGGCCTGACTAAAGAACTCGATCATCTGGGGCGTCTTGCCCATGGTGCGGCGGGCATCGGCTTCCCGCCCCTTTTCCACGTAGTAGGTGACCGGCTTGCCGTTCCACTCATCCCGCAGCTCCGCAAAATCACCCACCGCCAAGGTCATCAGATAGGTGGGATGCACCTCCTGCTGGCTCCAGTGGAAAATTTTGAAGTCGCCGTCTTCCTGGGTCTCGATTAGCTCGCCGTTGGAAATCGCCATCAGCGGCTTGGGCACCCGCACCCGAATTTCTGAGGTGGCCAACTGTCCCGGATAGTCAAAACAGGGGAACCAGTAGCGGGAATCTTCATCCTCGCCCTGAGTCCATACCTGGGTGGCTTTGTTGGGATAGTGTTCATCCGGCGCGATGAAATAGAGCCCCCGTTGGGGATGTTCCACCCGGTAGGCGATCGCCACGGTGAAGGGTTGACCGGCGCGGGTAGGCGTCAGTAGGCGAATGTTGAGGAATTCCCCGTCATAGTCAAAGGGCTGGGCGACGGGGCCGACCTGCACGGCGTCAATCTGGAGATCCACCGCGTCAAGGGTGAGGTGCTCAATGCCGTCACAAATGGGCTGGATCTGGATGCTGCAGGTGCCCTGATAGCGCTGGTTGGGGATATCGAGGTCGAGGTCGAGGCGGATGTGCTGAACTTGTCCGGGGCGATCGGGGTTGTAGTGAGGTTTTGCGCCGGGCAGTTCAAAGGACTTATGTTTTGGGGTCTCGGTGTCCAACCATCCTTCAAATTGGCTATGCAACATGCAATCTTTCTCCGCTATGGTCTCTATTGAGCGACTAAACTTTTAGGATAGACCGGTTCTATACAATCGTGGTTGTTTCAAGCGATCGCTTGTTCCTGTAGAATTCCCTGCGATAATAGGCCTGTCAGCCTATCCTAGACGATCCATCGCCGAGACATCGTTTAGCGATAGATGGTATTGCCCTTCTCTGTCAATTTACGTTTTCACTACCGTTTTTATTCCACGTTATCGTCCTATGACATCCGCTCTCAATCCTTCGACCTCCAACCCCTCCGCCCTTGGCCCAGTGTCTCAACTGGTGAATGGCATTTTGTCCATCAAGCCCCTGGCCCAACTTGCGAAAAGCCGCGCCCGCTCCATGATGATCAAGCGGGCCGAGTTGATTGGCGTCTACTGGCCCCAGGAAGTTGCTCAGTTGCGATCGCGGGGTGGACAGGCGGATTTGTCGCCAGAATGGGAAGCGGAGCTGGCAGCCGTCACCAATCCAGCGGTCGTCTATCCAGACTATTACCTGCAGTCCTTTCATGCCTATGAAGAAGGTAACCTTGGTTGGGAGCCGGCGATGGAAGTAGAAGTGGCTGCCTATGCGGTACATTCTCGCGTCTGGTCGAAGCAGGAAATTGCCGATGGCGATGCGCGGCTGCGGGAGAGCTACCACACCCTTCTCAAAGCAGCGTTGCCCAATCCGCCCAAGGACATCCTCGATCTGGGCTGTAGCGTGGGTATGAGCACTTTTGCCCTCCAGCAAGTTTTCCCGGATGCCCAGCTCCTGGGGCTCGATTTATCGCCCTATTTCTTGGCGATCGCCCAATATCAAACTCCTCGCAAGCACCCTGCTGGATCCCCCGCACCTCGCTGGATTCACGCCGCTGCTGAGCAGACGGGACTGCCGGATGCATCCGTAGACCTCGTTTCGACCCACCTCCTGTTCCACGAACTGCCCCAATCGGCAGCGATCGCCATTTTGCAAGAAGCGCGGCGAGTTCTGCGTCCCGGTGGGCACCTGGCCATTATGGACATGAACCCCCAGTCGGATATCTATGCCCAAATGCCGCCCTATATCCTAACGCTGCTCAAAAGCACCGAGCCCTGTCTGGATGACTACTTTAACTTAGATCTAGCCCAGTCCATCTACGATGCAGGCTTCACCCGTCCAACTATCACCTCCAACACCCCACGCCACCGCACGGTGATCGCTCAAGTTCGTTAGCTCCAAACCACTGGGGGCATCAATGACCATGCCCCCAACCCATCCTCATCTCTCCCGTACTGCCTTTACTAACTCAACGATCAAGCCTGCTTTATCCACTTTCCCTTCAACAACCTGAAGTACTAAATTATGCGCCTGCTCATTTGTTAGCGTAAGCACATAGCCATTCACCCGCAAAAATGTATCCATGACCGCAAATGCCGTTCGCTTATTGCCATCCATAAAGGGATGATTCATTGCCAAATGGTAGAGATAGGCTGCTGTCTGTTCTTCAATAGTAGGATGCAGTAAGTCACCTGCAAAAGTAGCTTGAGGTTGTGCTAGGGCAGAATCAAGGAGTCCAGCATCCCGTAGCCCTGGAGTGCCACCAAAACTTTCAATCGGGTCAGTATGAAGTAACAGAACGTCTTCCTGATTAATGAAACTAGGAGTTTGCAAGACGACGATACACCTCCTCTCGCTCCCGTTTCGATTCCAGGTAAGCTTGCCACACTGGGTTGGTGTCGGTTTGAGCTGCGTGGTTTTTAAGCGTTGGCGTAGCCTCCACAACGTGGACTTGTACAAACTCAAGCACTTTCGCTAACTCTGCCTCTGTCAATTTTTCAAGTTCCTATATCAGTTTTTCTTTCAGCGTCATATCGCTACATTCCCAATATGATTAAGTTTTGTCGAGTCGCTACTTCTAGTTTGGCACAGTCAGTAAACTGCTCCTCTAGTATTGTTGGCGATGCTTGTTGTGAGATATGGTGCGATCGCTTTTTTGGCTTCATGGATTTCAAAGCTCCTGAACCATCCTTTCCACGGTCACCTTTAACAGCGGCAAATTATTCTGAACAATCGACCAGACCAAATTCAGTGATACCTGGAAATACTCATGTACCACAATATTTCTAAACGCTACAATTTGTGCCCATGGCACCTCCTGATACTGACTTATCAAATCAGCCGACAACAAATTTGCTGCCTCTCCAATAATCTGAAGATGATGCACTACCCAAACCTGAATTAACTCTTGTTCATCAAATGTTTGCCGTCCTTGACGGGTATATTGCTCGATCGCTGCGATCGCCTCCAGAATATCCTGTAGCCGCTCCGCCTCACGCCTCATAGCGTTACAGCCTCGTGCAACACGCGATCGCGAATCTGCTCCTTCAACATGTCCACTGTCGCGATATCCACCTTGCGGTTCAAAAGCTGTTCTAAGTCCAGCAACAACCCACCTGGAAACCAAGGTGTGATGTTCTCCAAATCGTAATCCACCAAAAAATCAATATCACTCTTGTCAGTGGCTTCCCCCCGTGCTACTGAGCCAAACACTCGCACGTTATAAGCGCCATGCTTTTCAGCGATCGCCAGAATCTGCGATCGCCTATCGTACAGCAGCTCCTTGATGCCTAAGCCCGTCTTGTTTGTCATGCTTCTATATTCTCAATAGGGTCAAGTCTTGTTGAATCGCTACCTCTAGTTTCGCACTTTTAGCAAACTGCTCCTCCAGTATCTTCGTCAACTGCTGCCTCTTGTCCTCAAATGGTATTCATAACGTCATCTCCGGCGATCGCTCCCCCCCCCACAAAAAAAGGGACTGTGCCGTTCACCAGTCCCCCCAAGCTTATTTGAGTCGTAACTGGCTACTGCAACGCCCGCATTTGCTCCAAAGTGTCGCGATACCGACCTGCCATACCCATTTCAAGAAATAAGGTAGAGGCGGTTTCAAAGTCCTGCATAGCCGCATTGAGATTTCCCAATTCCACCTGCAATAAAGCACGACCGTAGTAGGCATCACCAAGTTGGGGATTACTGGCGATCGCGCTTGTATAGTCTGTAATGGCTCCGGCGGTATCACCCATGCCGGCCCGGAGCGAACCGCGATCGAGATAAGCACGAGCATTGGTGCCATCTAGGGCAATTACCTGGGTAAGATCGGCCATGGAGCCGCTGGTGTCGCCTAGCGCTAACCGAGCATTGGCGCGCCCTTGGTAGGCTTCGGCATAGTTTGCCTGGCGCTGAATGGCAGCATCAAAGTCGTTGAGAGCATTGGCCGCATCGCCAATACTCAGATAGACGTCCCCCCGAGCTTTGTAGGCAGCGGTGTAGTCGTTGCGGAGGGCGATCGCTTGACTGAAGGCCGCGATCGCCTCAGCGGGGTTATTAGTCGCGGATAAGACTAACCCACGACCCATGTGGGCTTCTGCATAGTTAGAATTTAGGGCCAGGGCAGCATCATAGTCACTGAGGGCAGCGGCCAGGTTGCCACCGGCGGAAAAGACATAGGCGCGGTTGAGGTAGGCGCTGGCAGAGTTGCTATCGAGGCGGATGGCTTCATTGAAGTCAGCAGCTCCTGCTTCTAGGTTGCCTGCATTGTAGTAGGCAAGACCTCGGTTGATATAGGCTTCGGTGTAGCGAGGGCGCAGGGCGATCGCTTGGCTGTAGTCGGCGATCGCCGCATCCCGGTTGCCGAGAGCCGTATAGCTAGAGCCTCGGTAGACGAGGGCTTCTGGGTAGTCTGGCTGTAGGGTCAGGGCTTCGTTAAAGTCGCTGATCGCCAGGCGATGTTCACCCATACTGGCGTAGAGGATGCCACGGTAGAGGTAGCTCAGAGGGGCAGAGGGATCGAGGCGTAGGGCATCTTCAAGATCAGCCATGGCGTCGGCATAGCGCTCTAGACGGGTGTAGACATTGCCGCGACCCTGGTAGGCCATGATGTTGTCTGGATCCAGAGCAAGTGCTTGGTTGAAGTCAGCTTGGGCACTCTGTAGATTATCCAGAGCGAGGTAGGCCGTTCCCCGAGCAGCATAGGCTGGAGCGTAGGATGGATCAAGAGCGATCGCCTCGGTGAAGTGAGCGATCGCGTTGTCATAGTCTCCTTGGTCTAAATCGTTGATCCCTCGGCGATAGTCTGACTCGGCTGGCGAGGGGATGGGCTGTACGGCGGGAGGGGTTTCCTCCATGGTTTGGGCAAAACTGGGCAGGGAGCCTCCAGCGACCCACATCGTCATACTTAGTACAGAAACGGAAATTAGTTGGTAGTTCATCGCGCGTCCATCGGGTAGATTAATGGGGTTGACACTGACACATCCCATAGCTCAGTAGACATGGGGCGCATCATCGGTCATGCATCGACCCTACATGAGCCCCCATCGTGCCACTACAATAGCCAACCTTTTATAAAGCTGCATCCCTTTGCGTCTGGATCTCAGTCGCCAACCTATGTAGACGGATAAAAGCAAGACGGAAGTTCCACCCCTGCTTCCCTTTCTAGGGAGGATGGGGGCGATCGCCGTGGGCCATCGCGCGGTACTCCAGATGAAAGCTACACTATGAACAACACAATGCTTCGCTATTTTTGGTACCGACTGCCGATGGGTTGAGTCAGGGTTACTGTAAGCATTAATACTGCCAGCATTAATGGTCTTATGGTTTGTCTAGTTGATTGTCCTTGCTCTGTTGTATCGCCCCTCAAACGCCATGTCCTCATCATTCCGCTTCAGCCAGCTAAAACTGGGCTCAAAATTTTCTGCCCTTCTCCTCGCGGTGTTTATTTTGGGAAGTGCGATCGGTGGTTTGGTGTTATCCAATGCCCTGCAACACAAAGCCGAAAACCAGGTGGCCTCCCAGGGATTGGTGTTGCTGCAAACCATTGACTCAGTAAGAAATTATACAGATCGCGAAGTTCGGGAACTGCTGCAGGCCCCTCTCAGCGAGGATGAATTTTTGCCCCAGACGGTGCCCTCCTATTCGTCCCGTCGGGTTTTTGAAATGCTGCATGAGCAATCAGGGTTTAGTGAGGTTGCCTACAAGGAGGCCATGTTTAACCCCACCAATCCCATGGATCAGGCGGATGACTTTGAAATGGATCTAATTCGGTTCTTTCAGAAACATCCTGAGGAACGGGAGATGTCAGATTTCCGCACCTTGCCGATTCAAGGCTCCTTTTTCTTTAGTGCTCGTCCGATCGCGATTCAAAACCCAAGCTGTCTAGAATGCCATGGTCGTCCAGAGGATGCACCCCTGGCCATGCTAGATCTTTATGGTCGGGAGAATGGCTTTGGCTGGGAGCTAGATTCCATTGCTGGGGTGCAGGTGGTCTATGTACCGGCGGATGACGTATTTCAGGCCGCTCGCCAATCATCCGTGATGGTCATGGGGGTGTTTTTGGGAGTGTTTGCGATCGCCATTCTTGCCCTGAATAATTTGCTCAAACCCACGGTAATTCGCCCCATTCAAGATCTGGCTCGGGTGTCTCAGCAGTTGACCAGTGGGGAGACCGATCAATCGGAGGAGCTGCGTACCCATCAAGAGCGCCTAGAAACGGTGGCGACGCGAGGGGATGAGTTAGGACAATTGGCGAAAATCTTCCAGCGTATGGTGCAGGAAGTGGTCACCCGCGAAAAGCAACTCAAAGATCAGGTGAAGGCGTTACGCATTGAAATTAACCAAGCCAAACGATCCCAGGAAGTCGCTGAGATTACTGAAACAGACTATTTCCAAGATTTGCAGGCGAAGGCGAAGAAATATCGACGGCGGAATCAAGACGATAAGCCAGCGGATTCATCAGCGGATTCATCCAAATGACGGTTCTTCGACGTTGCTCCATGGCTCAATGCTCAACTCTTGATGAGAAGAGGGTTGGGCGCAGTCGAAATCCGGCACCCTAGCTTCCTTGAATTGAGTCCGCCTACCCCCGCTCTCGATCAGCGAGAGGGTTCCTGGGTTTCCTAGTCTTGTTTAGCGGGTACCAAGCAAGCGGCGACTAGGGCCGCCGTGCCGCCGATCAAGCCGAGGATTAACCAGTTGCCCAAGCGTCGGCCGCGTCGCTGAGCGACCAAGGCGGCGGTAACGCCAATCACACAATGCAGGACGGCTAGAGCCAGAATAGTACTGCCGTCCGTTGACCAAGGAAATTCGGGCATGGGCGATCGCTCCTAGGCGGGTTTGATAATTGCGCCGAAGTCAGCTAACACCCGCGCATGATTGCGCAGTAGCCCTAGCAGATTGAGACGGTTTTGTTGAATACTGGCGTCAGGATCCATGACCAGTACGCTGGTGGGGCCATCAAAGAAGTCGCGCACCACTGGGGCAATTTCAGTGAGGGCGTCTACCAATCGCTGATAGTCGCGCTCGGCCAGGGCGGTTTGGGTGGTGGGCAGCAGGGTGACCAAGGCTTCGTAGAAGGCGGTTTCTGAGGGCTGCTGGAAGAACTTGGGATTCACCCAGTCTTGGGGATCGAGAGAGGTGGTGTCTAAATCACCCTGGGCAGCCAGACGAGCCGCCCGGTTGACGGTTTCGTAAATGGCGTCGAGGGTATGGTTTTGGCGAATAGTCTGCAGGAATTGAGCGCGATCGCGGAGATCGAGCAGGTTACTCAGGGCGCGATCGCCATAGTCGGCATCCCCTTCGCCCAGAACGGCGTTCACCAAGTCGTAGTCAATGCCCAAATCGTCTTGTAGCAAGGTGCGCACTCGCTGTAAGAAGAAGTCTTGCAGTTGGCTGAGCAAGATGGCGGCATGGTCGCGCTGGAAGCTGGCGGCAAAGTCGGTGGAAATCTGCTCTAGCAGGCTATTAAGCTGAATCGGCAGCTCTGCCCCCCAGGTAATATGGACGATGGCATTGGCGGCTCGCCGCAGGGCAAAGGGGTCGGAGGAACCGCTGGGCAAAAGCCCTAGACCGAAGATGCAGACGAGGGTATCGAGGCGATCGCTTAAGCCCACGACCTGGCCGGTGAGGCTGGTGGGCAATGCATCCCCAGCTCCTTTGGGGCGATAGTGTTCCATGATGCCCTGGGCCACGGCGGGCGATTCACCGCTGGCGATCGCGTAGTGGGAGCCCATGACGCCTTGCAGTTCAGGAAATTCGCCCACCATCTGGGTGACCAGATCGGCCTTGCACAGCAGGGCACTGCGCTGCACCTCGGTGCGATCGCCCTGGGATAGATCGAGCTGGTCGGCAATGGCATCAGCAATGCGGGTGATGCGGTTGACCTTCTCGCGTACGGAGCCCAGATCTTCTTGGAAGGTGACGCTGTCGAGGCGTGGTAGGTAGGCCTCTAGAGGCTGGGTGCGATCGGCATCAAAGAAAAACTTGCCGTCCGACAGGCGGGCCCGCAGCACTCGCTCGTTGCCGGCGCTGATGATTGCTGACTTGGCGGGATCGCCGTTGGAAATGGTGATGAAGTAGGGCAGCAGGTCGCTGGAGCCAGCCGCTTTGAGCACAGGGAAATAGCGCTGGTGGCTTTCCATTTCGGTGATAATCACCTCGGGCGGCAGTTCCAAGAAGGCTGGGTCAAAGGAGCCAGCGATCGCCGTGGGCCATTCCACCAGGTCGGTCACTTCAGCCAAGAGGCTAGGATTCACCAGGGCTGTGCCGCCCAGGGATGTGGCGAGATCATGAATCGACTGTTCAATGGCCTGGCGGCGATCGCTCACCGCTACCTGCACGGATGCAGCTTCTAGGCAAGACAGATAGTCGGCTGCGGTGGGAATCACCACCGGTTCTGGATGGAGGACGCGATGGCCCTGGGAGAGGCGATCGCTGCTGCAATGCTCCGAGGCGTTATCGAGGGTGAGGGGCAGGACGGCGTCATCCAAGAGGGCCACCAGCCAGCGGATCGGGCGCGGGAAGCGGAGATCACCATCGCCCCAGCGCATGAAGCGCCGTCCTTCTAGCTTCAAAATCCAGTTAGGAATCAGCTCGGTCAACAAATCTGCCGTTGGTCGCCCTGGAATGGTTTGTTGCACAAAGACGAAGTCGCCCTTCTCCGTGGTGCGAATTTCGACGTCGTCGATGGAAATTCCCCGCGATCGCGCAAAGCCCTGCAGCGCCTTGGTGGGTTGGCCATCCTTATAGGCGGCTTGGGCTGAAGGACCTTTGATCTCCTCTTGGCGATCGGGTTGTTGAACCGGTAGCCCTTGGATCACCATGGACAGACGCCGAGGGGTGCCGTAAAATTCGATGCGATCGCTGGTGAGAAACTGCTCACTGAGACTTGCCGGAATCCGCGATCGCCACTGCTCTAGCGCCTCCCCAACAAAGCTAGCGGGTAGTTCTTCGGTTCCAACTTCCAACAAAAACGTGACCATGCTCTCCGTGCGTTCCTTATGCTCTGCTGTTGCCGCTTGGCATCCTGGGCCGCTTGGGACATTTCGTGACCCTATAACCCACAACAATTGGCATAGTTGAGGGGGTAATCAAGCTGGGCCCATCCTCGTAAAAAGTAGTAGATCGAGGTGAGATACTCATCAATAATATAGGTTGTTAAGGCCAGCGCTTCGACGCTCGGTAAGAGATCGGTCACCCGAATCGGAATACTGCCGGAACTAGGCTGAAATTGAATTAAGTCGGTGGGGATAGGACGCACGAGGCGATCGCTTGGGCGATAGATCTTGGCAAAGGTCGCTGTTGCCCGGCGCAGCGTAAGGGAAGGGGCCACCAAAATCACCACTCCCGATTGATTGCCAAAGGTTTCATTGGTATTGACAGCACTGCGGTAAATCGTTGCGCCACTGCGATCCACCGTAACGTCGCGCGGACGTACCCCCTGACTCACCAAGAAGTTTTGAATGCTGTTAGCTTCAGTATCACCGCCAATTTGCCCGCTGACGATCACTCGGGGAAATGGATTTTGGATGGCAATCACTTGCCCATAGATCTGGGCGGCATGGTCGAGGCGTTGCCGCAGGGGCGCTCCGATCCGATCATCGGAGTTGATGTAGCGAATGGGCTGCACCGGGTCGAGGGAGCTTTGGGTGATGCGGGTGGCAAGGACAACGATGCCGCGTACGGGCAGGGGGGTCTCGCCTCGGCGAACAATGAGCTCCGATGGGTTGGCCTCCGCCATGATCGATGCTTCCATCTGGCTGGATAACCAAAAGGGAACAACGGGGATGCTACAGATGAGCAAGATGGCTAGGGCAATGGAGGCTTCTCGGGCGGCCATGTCTTTCCAGGCTTTGCGTTTAGCGGCATTCACCAGCAGCACGATCGCCAACCCTAGAGGCCGCAGCGGGAAGGATAGAATAGTCCAAACCGTCGAAATGATTCGATCATTGGGATCTCGAAAGGCTAGAAAAATAGCCGCAAATAGCACAAACCCGCCTAGCCATGTGAGGTAGTTTTTTGGAATGAGGTTGTTGAATAAATACCATAGACCAATTCCAACTAACAGCCACAACAGGGCACGGGTGAGCAGGTCGAACATGACCGCAAATCCTCTCCGGTAGCGTGAAAGCGAATCTAAACAAGGGCTGAGATAGTGGACGTCTGCCTAGGGGTAATCGGCTGGGGTGGAGCTGCCCCCAGGGGCGATCGCTGCCTAAGCCTAGAAGAACCTCAACGCTGAATAGGGAGGAACATCATCCACCCAGCGCTAGACGTAGAGTTTAGATCAATTCAAGTCTAAGGGGACAAACACGATTTGCCCACGGATTCTATGGCAGTATGGCAGATCCGGGGCGATCGCCCTCCTGGCTTCTATGACCATCTAGCTTTTGTGACAGTCTAGGTATGGGCAACCAGGACTCAAGCGCGATCGCCCTCCTGTCTTCCGACATGATCCAGGCATGGGCAACAATACGAAGAAGACCCTACCCATGCCAGTTCCAATCGCGCCCGGGCGACCAGCGCGCGACAACCCCACGGCCATTGCACGACCTAACCTACGCTATGCAAACAACGTCCGACTATATGTGCGCCTACTGTGGCGAGATGAACTCAACATTTGTAGACTTGAGTGGCGGGAATCAACAGTCTTACATTGAAGACTGTCAGGTTTGTTGTCGTCCTAATGTCCTGTACATTCGGATTGATGAAGAAACCTTAACGATTGACATCGACACTGGATATGAGGAATAGCTCATGGTAGTTGGTCTGATGATCCTGTTGTCGATCGCCCTTAGCATCACGGGTGTCTTGGTATATCTACCGCTGCGGTTGTTGGATGTCCTTCATCTGCCAACGTCCATCGGGGTTGTCATTGCTTTGGGCCTGCTCGCGTGGGTCATGGGCGATCGCTGAAAAGCCATGGTGCAACATCGATCCCTTACGTCTGCGAGGGCATTGTTTTGTTTGGGTAAAGCTTGGACGAATTCAGTTGGATTCCGCCCCAAAAGCGCCCACAATAGAACTATCTGGTTCCACCGCCTGTCATTTCGTTAGAACCCCTCTGCAATTTCGACCAACGACATTATGCATAAGACCTACGACCTCCATGTGGTAGAAACTCGCCCGCTGATTAGCCCGGCGATGATTCACCACGAGCAGCCTATTACCGAGCAGGCTGCTACCCTCGTTGAGTCCACACGCGATCGCATTCGGAACATTCTGCGCCACGAAGATCACCGCATGTTGGTGATTGTGGGGCCCTGCTCGGTTCATGACGTAGAGGCAGCCTACGACTATGGGCAAAGGCTAGAACGTCTGCGGGTTGAGCTGCAGGATCAGCTTGAGATTGTCATGCGGGTCTATTTTGAAAAGCCTCGCACCACTGTGGGCTGGAAAGGTCTGATCAACGATCCCCACCTAGATGACAGCTATGACATCAATACAGGATTACGCCTAGCTCGGAAGCTGCTGTTAGATCTAGCTGAATTGGGTCTGCCATCTGCTACAGAGCTGCTGGATCCAATCATTCCTCAATATATTGCTGACGTTATTTCCTGGACAGCGATCGGGGCGCGTACCACCGAAAGCCAAACTCACCGGGAGATGGCTTCGGGGCTTTCCATGCCCATTGGCTATAAGAACGGCACCGACGGTAGTTTGCATATTGCTGCCAATGCCATGCTGGCCGCTAGTCAGCCCCATCGCTTCTTAGGCATCAATCACGATGGTTTAGCCAGTATCGTCGCCACCACCGGCAATCCCGATGGTCACCTCGTCTTGCGGGGCGGCAGTACAGGGCCCAACTACGATGTCACCCATGTGGAGACGGCCGCTGGGAAGCTGGCAGGACTGGGGCTGAATTCCCATGTCATGGTGGATTGCAGCCACGGCAACTCTCAAAAAGACTATCGCCGACAGGTGGATGCGCTAGAGAGCGTTGCGGCTCAGGTGAAGGCTGGTTCTAAGCACCTGATGGGTGTCATGATCGAAAGCCATCTGGTAGCTGGCAGCCAAAAAATCTGTAGCGATCGCCGTCAGTTGGTCTATGGGCAAAGCATCACCGATGCCTGTGTCGATTTTGATACCACGGTGACCATGCTCAAAACCCTGGCGGCCTCCGTCGAATCTCGTCAGTATGCGTCCCGCTCCTAGGTTCTGCTAGGCCCAGATGTTGGCGCTGGCATTTGGTACAGATCTGGGCCATAATACTGGCGTTGATGCGCAGCGGTGTTGCCTATGTCCCCCGAATCTCAATCGTCTTCCGATCGCCGTGGTGGATTAGATGAATGGGTAGCCGTGGTGGTGGCCCTCGTTTCAGTCGGAGGCGTGATGGTTTGGGGGATGGCCCAGCATTTCGATGACCTATTGGCGATCGCTCCGGGAGAGTCGCTCATCGTGTCGCCGGCTGAGGATAGGGTGATGGACCCGACCGTTGGAGCAGCGGCGGATGAAGACCGCCCTAGGGCTGAGATGCAGCGTCCCCCATCGCCGACGAGTTTGCCAACAACATCCAGACCAAGCCGCACGGGGCTGGCGATCGCTCATTTACAAGGTGCGCGTAGTCGTCAAGATTGGTCTACCAATTCCGCTGGCCGTTCAGCATCTGCAACCGCTAGGGGCGGAGCGATCGTCTTGGTCGATGTGCCTGATGACTATTGGGCCAAGCCATTTATCGACCAGATGGTGCAGTTCGGCTATGTAGAGCCATTGCCAGGGCAAACCTTTCAGCCTGAGCAACCCATGAGTCGTGCTGACTATGCGTCCTTGCTCTATGTCTCTCTACCCCAGCCAGAACGTCGAGTTGCGCCAGACTTTGCAGATGTGCCAGACGACTACTGGGCCCTAGATGCCATTGAGACGGCGGTGAAATCAGGCTTTTTGGCGGGAGATGCAGAGGATCGGTTCTATCCAGAGGATGGTTTAACCCGCGCCCAACTTTTTCAATCGTTGAATCGAGGGCTATCGCTGGAACCCTCGACCCGACCGCTCGATGAGGTGCTTGGCATCTATAGCGATCGCGACCAGATTCCGGAATCGGCAATTCCCTCGGTGGCGGCGGTTACGGAGGCCGGATTGGTGGTGGGTGATCCTGAAACCCTAGCGCTAGAGCCCGATCGCCCCGCAACCCGCGCGGAAATTATCAGTATGGTCTATCAAGCCCTCGTGCTCAAGGGCGAGGCGGAGCCGATTGAATCGCCCTACAGAATTCAGCCCTAGGTGGCTTGGCGTTCCTGAATGCAGGTATGACTGCCTAAATCCGCGAAGATTGTCTGATGTTTGCACTTCCATCCCCAAATACTTTAATGTGGGATGGCTTAATTCAACACTAGCGATTCTTGACTTGGCTAATCAGCCAAGCATCCGCTTTTGGGAGCGAGGTTCTGTCCGACTCACTGCATAGGGTTAACAAAAAAACATTATGACGACTCGACAATATTTGTCCATGCTTGGTGCTTGTGTTTTGCTGGCGATCGCCCCGGCCTGTGCTGGAGAAACGGATCAAGCAGATACACCTGATACTGATGTCACCACTGAAGAGCCTGTCAATGACGAGGCGGCGGCTCCTGAACCCGATACAAGCACGGCTGAGACGCCTGAACCAGATGCTACTGAAGAAGCTGCTCCGGAGGAAGAACCTGTTGCTAGCGGTGACGCCAATACCTATCCGGAAGAGGCGAGATCTAGTTTCCTAGAAAGCTGCGAGGCATCGGCTGTGCAGGCGGGTGCTACGCCAGAACAAGCCGGTGATTATTGCGCTTGCACCCTAGACGAAATTGAAGTTCTCTATACCTTTGATGAGTTTGCACAAGTCGATCAAGACATCCGCGAAGGGCAGGAGCCTCCTGCAGAATTTGATGCCATTGTCGATACCTGTGTGAACCGAGTACTCGGCGAAGGCTAAACCAACGATTCTCCCTAGAGTCGTAGTGGTAGGGCGGGCAGTGCTCGCCCTACCGGCTTTCGAGCTATGGGACTTCCGGCTGCCTACTCGTCGATTTGCCAAGGATCTTTGACGTAGTCTTCATCCAAGATCTTCTTAGGACGGACAGCTAGCAACACCCGTCCTAAAAGCGGATGCTCAGGAGGGCTTTCGAACCACTGGACGGTGAGGTGGTTGTCTTCCGCTGCGAGAAAGTAGCTGTCTGCTTGCCAGTCACGCTGGGAGCGATCGACCAAAACCAGCACCTCTTCAGATTTCGTATCGAGGGGCGGTGGCAGTTGATCGCTCTGGGCCAGGATGGCAACCGGGTCATCGGCATGGAGCACCACAGACCAGCCAGGCAAGGCAACCCAGGCACCGCTTCCGTTGAAGGGCACCACGCGGAAGCTGCCCTCAGCTTCAACAATGGGCACGGCTTTCCAGTCGTCTAAGGTGAGGGGCATCCGTCCAGCGACAGGGAGTACCCGAGGCAGTTCATCGTCCTCTTCTAGGCGATAGACCGAAATTAAGGGAGCGGAGCGCGATCGCATCTGCACTCCTTCCATCAACAGCTCCTGAATCTGCTGGCGGGCATCATCGGTGTCGGCGAAGCGCAAGGCTTGAGCAATCAGGCGCGATCGCTCCGCTAAGTCTGGCTGCTGGCGGGCTAGCTTGTAGTAGCTGTAGGCAACGGCGTCTCCGGCTTTGGTGGAAAAGCCATTGGGTAGGGTGGAGAATCGAGAAAACTCCTTCATGGCCTTAGCTACATCCCGCGATCCTTCCGAGTCGATGCCGCGCTGGAGCACGAGAGTGGCGGCGGCGGCCCGGTCTTCCTGGCTCAAAATGCGAAATTCGTAGAGGCTATCGCTGCCCCGCTGCTCAAAATAGACCTGCACCTCCGGCGAGATGCCCACCTCCACCATGGAGCCATAGACTTGGGCGGCAACAATAATCTGATTTTGCTGGGCCGGCTCGAAGCCAGTCTCTTCAAAAATTTGCTGGGGTGATCGCCCTGCCTTTTGCAGGGTTTGGCACCATTGGCCCCACAGCACCCAGTTTCCTTCCTTGCGGCGCAGGGCAGTGATGAGGGTCTGCAAGTCTTCGGGGGTGGGGGCCGCGCCATCGGTGGATGGATTGGGCTGGTCGGGTAACGAGGAAGTCATAGGCTAAGACGTGCGATCGCTCAAAAACAGGGTACTCGAAGAATTTACCGCGAATCGGGGGGACAAATCAGAGGCGATCGCACGGAGATGAACCTTTAGTAGGACGGCTGACGGATTTTTTTGGCGTTAGGGCTTGACGAATCCTCATACTTCACTGCATCATGGGAGATGCACAAAACGGGGCTATAGCGCAGTTGGTAGCGCACCTCAATGGCATTGAGGGGGTCAGGAGTTCGAATCTCCTTAGCTCCATTTAGATTTAATCAAATCGGATTCAACCAAGCCGGGTGCCTAGAATTCGTCATAGCTCTGGCCGGGGCCTGCGCTCATAGCTGCATCTTCCCGCTTGGAGCCGAGCAGCTCTAGGCGATCGACCCGGATGACGGGGCGAGTACGGGGCATACCTGTGCTTCGATCCGTCCAGTGATCAAACTTAAGGGTGCCGGTAATGCCAATTAGCTTGCCCTTGCGCACATAGTTGGCAGCGACTTCAGCGGTTTTTCCCCACATTTCTAGGCTAAACCAGTCGGGGTCATCCGAATTGCGGCGACGGCGATCGACGGCCAAGGTCAGATTGCAGACCACGCTACCGGATTCAAAATACTTCACGTCTGGATCTCCACCGACCCGTCCGACTAGGGATACTGAGTTTAGGCTCATAGTTCTGACAAATAGTTCTAGACAATTCGTGAATTTTGTATCGTTGTCTAGTGTGCCATTCTCCTTGGGCGATCGCTAGCGTAGGATCCGCAACTCTGGGGTGCGATCGCGCCTAAATCGAATGGGTAGTCCGAGCATCTACGGGGATAGTTTGTATCAAATCAATCTCAAATGTTCCAGGTTCATCGGTCTCATCGAACCTTAATAGACGATCTGGAATCTGTACTATTCATGGGGGGCTATGTATGGGAATTACGATTCTGCAACCGTTACACACCGCTGTATTGGTCTCTGACTTGGCGCAGGCAGAGCAGTTTTATGGCGATATCTTGGGCTTGTCTAAGGTAGAGCGATCGCTCAACTACCCAGGAGCTTGGTATCAATTAGGTGAGTATCAGGTGCATTTGATGGTGGATGAGCAAGTGCCCAATGGACTGCACAATCGCCAAAAATGGGGACGAAATCGCCATGTAGCCTTTGCGGTCGCAAGCGTGGATGAAGCGGCGGATCATCTGACGGCGCAGGGCTATCCGGTGCAGCGCAGTGCTTCAGGGCGGGCAGCGTTGTTCACTTATGATCCCGATGGCAATGTGGTGGAGCTATCGGAATTGACGTAGTACCCAAAGCTTGGTGCTGGTATCGGTGCGTTGTTGGGGGGATGTCATGGACGATTCATCAAGGGCTCAACAAGGGGCAGACAAGATACAGGGCGCTGATTTGAGAGTTCTATGACAATTTGGGCACACTGAAGGAAAGGGTCCGGCGTAGCGCGAGGCGTCCTTCCGGTTATGTGGCAAAAGTTTAGAAATCTAGTTCGCAATGTTTCCACCTACCAAGCTCTCAGTCCTGACCTACGGATTCGACGGCGGGTCAACAGTTGGCTGGGCGATCGCTCTCCCCTCAGCCTAGATAAGTGGGCGGCTGTCCTGCGGGAGTCGTGGGGCATTTCTCGGGCGGTGGCTAGCTTTGCCTATACCCATTTAGAGCAATATTCGGGCTTGCAGGTGGCGCGGCTGCGGCCCAGCGATCGCCTCGATGATGACCTGCAGTGGGCCCATGTCTGCTGGTTTGATTGGCAGCTTTGTCTGTGTGATGACTTTTGCCGACGGTTTGGTGTGGACATTAGCGATCGCCTCGATCAACTCACACCCAGCACGGTGGCAGACTTGCTGGTGTTTTTGGAAAAGCAGCTCCACCGCAGTTCCACCCCAGACCTGCCCTGTGATGATTCGCCCTGCCCCTAGGGTCGTAGAATTGGCGATCGCATTTGCGCTATAGTCTAACCCGCGAAGACTACGGTTGCCCTAGCGATGAAAACTCTTGATTTAGTTTATGTGGGGCTTTTTGCAGCCCTAACGGCGGTGCTTGGCCTGCTGCCGCCGGTGCCGGTGCCGGGCTTGCCGGTGCCCATTACGGCCCAAACCCTGGGGGTGATGCTAGCCGGATCCATCCTGGGTGGTAAGCGGGGTGGCTTGGCGCTGCTGGTGTTTGTGGTACTGGTTGCCATTGGTTTGCCCGTGTTGCCCGGTGGGCGCGGTGGTTTGGGCGTGTTTCTCGGGCCCTCGGGGGGCTTCGTGGCGGCATTTCCTGTGGCGGCGGCGGTGATTGGTTGGCTGATGGAGCGCTTCTGTCGTCGTCCCCATTTACCGAAAGCGATCGCCATCAACATCATCGGTGGTCTGGGCGTGGTCTATGCCATTGGCGTGCCCTGGCTGGCGGTGGCGGCGAAGTTGTCCCTTGTTCAAGCTCTCGCAGGGTCGGCGGCCTTTATTCCCGGTGATGTGGTGAAGGCGGTGCTAGCCAGTGTGACTCTGCAGGCGGTGTGGCGAGCGATGCCGGATTTGAAGCGCTAAATGATGATCGCAGATGGATTGCTACGGGTGGCTCAAACTTGGCCCGATCGCCCGGCAGTGGTGATGGGCGATCGCACCTATACCTATGGCGATCTGGGTCAGCGGCTCCAGCAGATGGCAGCTCGATTGCAGACCGTGGCGCGCCAGGATCGTTGGCATGATGCCCGGCTGGCGGCCTGTTCTCTGCGGGTCGGTTTGCTGCTGGGCAATCGCTTGGAAACCTTAGTCACTTTCTGGTCTACGGCCCTGATCGGCGGCGTGGCCATGGTGCTGAATCCCGACTGGTCGCCAGCTCAGCTCCAGGCTACTCTGCACCGCTACCCGCCAGATTTACTGGTGACGGATACCCAAGGGATGGCTGCGCTTGCCGATCATCTGCCGCCGGGGCTGTTGGTGTGGAATGTCGATACGGTCTGGGACTTACGGGAAAAGACGTTTACGCCACCAGCGATCGCCCCCGATACGCCTTTCTACATTGGCTTTACCTCGGGAACAACTGGTCTACCCAAGGGCATCCTGCGCCACCACCAGTCTTGGATCGATAGCTTTGCGGTCAGCCGTCAGGAATTTGGCATCGGGGCGGGCGATCGCGTCTTGGTGCCTGGCTCGTTGGCCTACAGCCTGTCGTTGTTCACCGCTGTGGATAGTTTGCAGGCGGGGGCAACCCTATACCTATTGCCCAATTTCAGCGTCCGCCAAGGCTTGCGCCTGCTCGATCAGGCGGCGATCACCTATCTAGTGGGGGTGCCCACCATGGTGGGGGCGATCGCTCGTTTGGCAGAACGGCGGCGCAGTGTATATCCCTCGGTGCGCGGCGTGATTTGTGCGGGCGGCCGCTGTCCGGCGTCCTTGGCTGCAACCACAGCGGCCGTTTTTCCGAAGGCGGTGACCTATGCCTACTACGGTGCTTCCGAGCTAAGTTTTGTCAGCCTGCGGTCATCTCAGGAGTCGCCGCCGTCGGCATCCGTGGGCCGGGCCATGGAGGGGGTTCGTCTATCGGTGTTGCGGGACAATGGCGATCGCTGTGAACCAGGGGAGGTGGGCTGGATTGCCATCCAAAGTTCCATGGTCAGCCTGGGGTATTTGGCAAACGAATCGGAGGGGCTGCGCTGGCTTGGGGATTGGGCCACGGTGGGCGATCGCGGCTGGCTGGATGACCAAGGTTGGCTGTATCTGGCCGGACGGCAGGGCGATCGCCTCACCACCGGCGGCTTGACGCTCTATCCTCGGCAGCTTGAGCAGGTGTTAGAGCAGCGGTTAGACATTCGCCAAGCGGTGGTGGTCGGCGTACCGGATGAGCAGCGGGGCGATCGCTTGGTGGCGGTGCTGGCATGGCAGGGAGCAGAACGACCGACGCGGCGACAGTTGTTGACCTGGATGCGCACCCAGGTGCCCCGTGCCCACTGTCCTCAGCAGTTCTACACCACCTCCCGCTGGCCCATCGCCCCGAGCGGCAAGCTGGATCGTCTAGCGCTGCGACAATGGCTCCTAGAGGCTACGCCAGATCTGGAGGTGCTGCGATGAGTCGTGCGCCGATTATTGTGGCGGCCCGACGTACCCCGATTGGGCGGGTGGGGCGATCGCTGCGATCGCTGTCGGTGGAGCAGTTGGCGGCTCCGGTGCTGCGGGCCTTGCTAGAGGATGTGGGGCTGGGCCCCGATGGGGTGGCGGATGTGGTGCTGGGTAATGCCGTGGGCCCAGGGGGCAATCCGGCCCGGCTGGCGGTGCTGACGGCGGGTTTTCCGGTGTCGGTGCCGGGGCTAACGGTGGATCGCCAGTGTGGCTCGGGGTTGGCGGCCATTAATCTCGCAGCTCGGCTGATTCAATCAGGGGCGGGCGATTGCTACATGGCTGGCGGTATGGAAAGCGTGAGTACGGCACCTTGGCGGATTGAGAAGCCCGCATCCCTCTATGACCTGCCTCGGTTCACCCATCGGGCCCGCTTTGCTCCGGAGGCCATCGGTGATCCCGATATGGGTGCAGCGGCAGACGAGGTGGCACAAACCTACGGTATTAGTCGCGATCGCCAGGATGCCTACGCTCTCCAGAGTCACCAGAAGGCGATCACGGCGGAGCAGGCAGGACGTTTTGCGCTAGAACGAGTGCCCGTGTCCCTGTCTAGCCAAACCAGGGTGATCGACGATGACTGTCCTAGGGCTAATCTGTCCCTAGAACGATTAGCAAAGCTGCCGCCGGTGTTTAGTCCTGAGGGAACCGTGACCGTGGGGAACGCTTGCCCGATCAATGATGGAGCAGCGGCGGTGTTGATGATGGCGGAGGAGCAATGTCGCGCCTTGGGCATTCGTCAGGGGCTACGGTTTGTGGATGCGGCGATCGCCGGCGTGGATCCCAATCTGGCGGGTATCGGCCCCGTAGCCTCAACTCGATTACTCCTGCACCGCCACCCGGCGCTCACCTGGTCAGAGGTACACCACGTGGAGTTTAACGAAGCCTTTGCCGCCCAAGTTTTAGCTTGCTTAGATGTCTTGGAGATTCCGCCCGAGTTGGTGAATCCTGGCGGCGGTGCGATCGCCCTGGGCCATCCCTACGGAGCCTCGGGGGCGATTTTAATGACGCGGTTATTTACCGACTTGGTTCGCCATCGTTCGCCGGGAGCGTGGCGCGGCCTGGCGCTGATTGGCGTAGGCGGTGGCTTAGGGATTTCCACCTTGGTGGAACGTTGGGATGGCTAGTACTCTGAGGCGGACGTAACCCGACTAGTTGCTAAAGCAGGAATCCTTGTGTGTCCTAGCAGTCTTTTTCGTTTTTCTGTCTTCGTTCTTCTATCTTGCGGTACTAGTTGCGATCGCCCGGTTCTAGCTTGGGCAAGATGCGATCGCAGAAAAACAAGGTGCCTGCCGTAATGCAAAGGGGAATGGCCAACAGGTTGACGAAGGGAATACTCACCAGCCCCAGGCTGACTAGGCCAAAGGTGGCGCTAGCCGGAAAACTGCGGCGCACCCAGCCTAGCTTGTCGCGAAATCGCAGGCGGCGGCGTTCGAGGGCCGGATCAAAAAAGTCTAAACACACAATGGTCACCCCTAGGCCAATGCTGCCCACGGTGGCGATCGCTGTGCCAATGCCGGGAAACCAGCCCACGAAAAACAGCGGCAGTCCTAACCCGATCACCAGCACCAGTTTTTTGAGCTCAAACAAAATGGCCCGCCAAATATCCCGCACAATGCTGCCAATGCCAGGGACATCCTCGGCTTTGTGGCCTGTGCGCAGAATTTCTAGTTCCTCCGATAGCCTGCCGTAGAGGGGCGAACCCAGAATGCCGCCAAATTGCAGCAGCAGCAGGCCTGTGGCAATCAACAAGATGATCGCCAGTAAGCCCCGCAGGAGCAGTTCCAGAAATCGTGCCCAGTCGGGCAATCCGGCCATCAGCCCGTCAATGCCGTTAAAGCCTGCTGAAAGGGCCCAAGTGTAGAAGGTGCCGCCGACGATCACATTGATGAGGATGGGAATTAAAACATACCAGGCTAGGCGCGGGGTCTGTTGCAGGAAAGCGATCGCCCTCAGGGGATAGCTAAAGCCAGCCACCAGCCCCCCTAGTCCACCGGTTTGAATGGCTCCATGGTTCTTGCTTGGTTCTGATGCACTCATAGACTCAACTAGCGTCACAACATCTTGACACCATCAGGGAGATAGAAGCGATCGCCTCTCCATGCTTGGCAACGGGTTAAGGTGTCTGAAACCCGTAATCCATCGGTCAATGCTCCCATCCTAGCCAAACAGACTATCCTCGGACTGAACCCAGCCGTTGAACCATGAGATCTTTCTGCAGGGGGCTAGACAAGATACACTAATACTTCATAGTGTTAAGACTTTGAAAACCAAGTTCATAATTCGCTAAATTTTCAATCGATAGTCTAGATCAATACCGTAAGGTCAATGCCGTGGGCTAAGGTACAGCCATATACAACCTCATGTTTCCTGACGCTGGAGTTTTAAGCTGCTCTATTCAGTAGGCTGGGCACCTGAGTGAGCTAGGCTAGAAGCGATTGTGACATCAGGAATGCTTGTGGAACCTAGGATGTGGCTATGCTTCTAGATTGCACCTTGCTTAACATTAAGTGATTCAGTCGCTTGAGTTTGTTGGAAGGCTTTCAAGCCATACTCCATAAACCGTGAGACCTGCAGGAATTTCTAGTGACAAACTTCCTTACAACGCTAAAGACGTTTCAATTGAGGCTGAAGGGGCATCCCAGTCGTGATAAACAGACCAAACAGTCGCAGGTGGTTGGTATGAATCGTCCTAATACCCCCAAACTCTCCTGGTTTGGATCCCTGTGGTCGGCCCGCGCTGAGCGATCGCCCGCTGACCTAGCGGATGCCCAAGTGTCTGATACGGCATCGAGTCCGGCATCCAGTTCGGTTCGAGGGAAGCGATCGCGTCGTCGATCTCCGTCCCCTCGGCCCAAGCGTCTTGATAGACGGTACTGGCTTTGTGCGAGCCTAGGTGTGGTGGTCGGTGTTGCAGGCAGTGGCTACTTCACGACGGTGCGCATGCTGGAGTCTGTGCGTCGAGACCTGCCCAATGCCGCTGATGTGCTCACCTATGCTCGGGATGGCACGCTGACCATCCAGGCTGATGACGGCACTATTTTGCATACCATTGGCCCTGCAACCCGGGAAAAGGTGGCTTTTGATGCCATGCCGGATAGGCTCGTCAATGCGTTTATTGCCTCCGAAGACAAAAACTTTTACGAGCACAACGGCGTAGACTACTGGGCGATCGTGCGGGCAGCGCGCACGAATATCCGGGTGGGAGAAGTTGTAGAAGGGGCTAGCACGATCACCCAACAGCTTGCTCGCATTGTGTTCCTCGACCAAGACCGCACCTATGAACGTAAGCTGCGGGAAGCTCTTTTAGCTCAAAAAATGGAGCAAGAGCTGGAGAAGGATAGCATCTTAGGGCAATATCTCAACCTGGTCTATCTTGGCTCTGGAGCCTATGGTGTGGCGGATGCGGCCTGGGTCTATTTCAGTAAGTCTGTAGAGGATCTGACCCTATCGGAAGCCGCGCTGATTGCTGGGCTGCCCCCCGCTCCCACCGACTACTCACCGTTGGTGAATCCTGAGTTGGCCCTGCAGCGGCGAGATGTGGTGCTTAACCGCATGGTTGAAGCTGAGTTCATTACTCCGGCAGAGCGAGATGCAGCGATCGCTGAGTCGTTAACGCTCAATCCAAGTGAGCCTAAATATTTCAACAGTGAGATTCCCTATTTCACCATCTACATTCAGCAGCAACTGCCGGAGCTCATTTCCCAAGACCAGCTTGAGCTAGGAGGGCTGGTGATCGAAACCACCCTGAATTTAGAGTGGCAGCGGATTGCGGAAGAAACCATCGAGAATGCCATTGCCAACTATGGCACCTATGAAGCCTTTGAACAGGCAGCGCTGGTGAGCCTCGATCCACGCACGGGCGAAATTAAAGCCATGGTGGGTGGTACCGATTTTGACGATAGTCAGTTTAACCGAGTCACCCAAGCCCAGCGCCAGCCTGGATCGACCTTCAAAACCTTTGTCTATGCGACGGCGATCGCTAGTGGTATGTCTCCGTACAAAACCTACGAAGATGCGCCGTTTAAGGTCGATGGCTACGAACCCCAAAACTATGGCCGTAGTTTTCGAGGAACGATCAGCATTCGTGATGCCCTGATTTCGTCGATCAACGTCGTAGCCGTGAAGACCCTGATTGATGTTGGTTTTTCTCCGGTGGTGGAGGTGGCGACCAAAATGGGTATTCAATCCGCCTTGATGCCGACCTACTCCATGGCGCTGGGTGCCTCGGAGGTGAACCTGCTGGAAATGACCAGTGCCTATGGCACCTTGGCGGCTGAAGGGCTCCATGCTGATCCCCACGGTATTCTGCGCGTCACCAACCGGTACGGCACGGTGATTTATGAAGCCGAGGTGGCGCCAGAGCGGGCGATTGGCGAAGATACTGCTGCCATTGTCACCTGGATGCTGCAGGGAGTGGTGCAAAATGGTACGGGCGTCAATGCCTCTCTCCCAGGGCGTCCGGTGGCCGGCAAGACAGGGACGTCAGAAAATTATCGGGATCTGTGGTTTGTTGGCTATATCCCTCAGTTAGTTACCGGGGTTTGGTTGGGCAATGATGACAGTACTCGGACATGGGGATCTAGCGCTACCGCTGCCCTCACCTGGCATGACTTCATGAGTCGCATTGTAGACGACCTGCCGGTAGAGTCCTTTCCTGAGTTACCCCCTCTTGAGGGCCGAACACCCACGGTTGAAGCCCAGCCTGTTCGTGGTCAAGTACAAACTCCGTCGGCATCTTCTAGCTCTAGTCCGCCGGCTTCCTCTGGAAGTTGGTCTGAAGAGCCTGCGGCACCAAGCTATGAAGAGCCTGCGGATCAGGGCTATAGTCCGCCGCCAGACTCTGCACCGGCACCTGCCCCCCAAGATAGCTTCAGTGAGGGCGAGTCTGCGCCGCCTGTTGAGGAGCCGCCTGCGGTAGATGTGCCTCCCGAAGTGCCAGCGCTCGATCTGCCGCCCCCTGCACCTGAATCGTCAGGGGCTCCGGTGCCTGTGGAGCCTGGGTTGGAGTCGGCTCCCCTCCAATAGCGATCGCCCTCGGCGTGAATCTGGGATACTAGGGAATAGAACTAAGGGGAGATGACTCACTCAGGGGCATCTCCTAGGATGGTAGGGCTGACTCATTAAGGACTGGTATACACCATGATTGTATTAATGGATGCAACCGCGACAGCTTCTCAGTTTCCGGTTGCCTTTACAGCGGTATACGTTGTGGGATTTATTGCTGCGGTTGCCATTGGTTCCATTGCCTGGTATAACTCCAAGCGTCCGCCCGGTTGGGAAGATGCGGAGCGTCCTGACATTGTGCCGAAGGTGAGTAGTGACGTCGATTCGAGTCCATCGGATCAATCTTGATCCTGGGCCTATCGTCCTCTGCTACGGAGGAGATCACGCGGGCGATCGCTGCAGTTTGGCCATGAAAAAGCCATCCATGTGATGCTTATGGGGCCAAACCGTGAGCCACCCTGCTGACGAGTCATAGGGCGTGGCGATCGCCATGGATGATAACGACTGAAGCTGCCAATGGGGATGGTTGGCGAGAAACTGCTGGACGACACCTTGGTTTTCTGCTGGATGCAGGGTACAGGTGGAATACACCAGATAACCGCCAGGCTTTACCCAGGTAGCTGCCTGGGTGAGCAACTGCTGTTGTAGGAGCACCAACGCCTCAACGCTCTCAGGCGTTTGTCGCCAGCGGGCATCGGCATGGCGGTGGAGAGTACCCAGACCAGAACAAGGGGCATCCACCAACACCCGATCGCCTTGGTCGATAAACTGCTCCATCTGAGTGCTGTCCCCCAGGCAGGTTTGAATCGAGGTTAGCCCCAAGCGTTGGGCCGTTTGGTCAATACGCTTGAGGCGACTGGCATAGCGATCGCAGCCCCACACGGTACCGTGATCGCCCATCAGTTCTGCAATATGGGTGGTTTTGCCGCCAGGAGCTGCGCAGGCATCGATCACCACTTCCCCTGGCTGGGGATCCAAACAATGGCTGACCAACTGAGCGCTGCTGTCTTGCACCGTCCAGAGCCCCTCTTGAAATCCCGGCAGCGATCGCACCGCACCGCCGCGCAGGCGAATGCCATCGGGAAGATGGGGAACAGGCTCGGCTTCTAGACCATCTTGCTGAAACTCTTGGAGGACGATGTCCACGGAGGCCCGTAGACGGTTCACCCGTAGATCTAGGCTAGGCGGGTGGTTGAGCCAATCACACAGAGTTTCGGCGGCCGCTAACCCGAGCTGATCCATATAGACTTGTACGATCCAATCAGGATAGCTGTGCTGCACACCCAGACGGGCGATCGCTTCCTCGGGGAGTTGTAAGGGATCTACGCCGGTCTCTGCCAAGCGGGTATAGCGACGCAGCAAACCGTTGACAAACCCCGATAGCCCGCCCAGCCGTTGCTGCTTGGCTAGATCCACCGTGGTGTTCACCGCTGCTGAAGCTGGAATGTGGGTGAGATACCGCAGTTGATAGAGCCCTAGGTGAAGAATCAGCCGCAGATCGGGCGGTTGGTCGCTGGCAGGCTTACTGGCCAATTGGTCGATCAAGGTATCGAGGGTGCGCTGGCGACGGACGCTGCCGTAGACCAATTCTGCCACCAAGCGGCGATCGCGATCGGGCAAGGGCGATTGGGTGAGCACATCATCCACAATCACATTGGCAAACCCACCGTTTTGGATAGCTTTGAGGGCTAGAAATGCTAGGGTGCGGGCATCTGCCTGCTGAGAGTGTTTCATAAAATCGGGCATACAACGGGGCAAAACAGGACAGGCGATCGCTGTCGGTAGAGCGATGACTCGCCTCCAGGGTTCAAAATTTGTAACAATTCAAGTAGAACGATTTAAATGCAGGCGATCACGAACGATCCTGCCACCTATAGGAGAACGCATCATGATTCAGAAAGTTCAGAAAACCGACGACGAGTGGAAGCAACTGCTGACCCCAGAACAATTTAAAGTCACCCGCAAAAAAGGTACCGAGCCGCCCTTCTCCGGAGCTTACCACGACAACAAACAAGCTGGACTTTACCAGTGTGTCTGCTGTGGCACCGAGCTGTTTAGCTCCGAGACCAAGTTTGATTCCGGCACCGGCTGGCCCAGCTTTTGGGCTCCCATCCAAGACGAGCATGTGGGTCTAGAAAGCGATCGCACCTTTTTCATGGTGCGCACAGAAGTGGTCTGCGCGTCCTGTGGAGCCCACTTGGGGCACGTGTTTGACGATGGCCCAGCCCCCACCGGGCAGCGCTACTGCATGAACTCGGCAGCCCTTACCTTTGTGCCCAAGGAAGGTTAGGAGCCTGGGGCGATCGCTTTCGTGAGAGGTTCGCAATGTTTCGCAACATTTCTAGACAAAAGCGATCGCTGCCCCAATCGCGATCCTTGGCGTGAAACCCAAGGGATATCAAGCCTAGAGCAGGTTGGTCGATAGACAGCGATCGCCTGCTCTCCAGACTTTTCAAGCTAGTGTTCGTTATAACTTTGGCAAAATACTCGACTAGTGAGACGATAGGGACTGATACCCTAGCGATCGCCTGATGCGGATGTTCCTTTCTTCTGGCTCTCATAATCGCTAGACTACTGATAATCTAGTCATTTCAACAAAATTCCTACGATAACTATGAGTGTAGTTAGCCAAGTCATTCTCAATGCCGATGATGAACTTCGCTACCCCAGCAGTGGCGAACTGAGCACCATGCGCAGCTTCTTTCAGACGGGTGAGCAACGAATTCGTATCGTCACAACCCTGTCTGAAAATGAGAGAAAAATTGTAGAAGAATCCAGCAAGCAGCTCTGGCGCAAACGTCCTGACTTTATTGCTCCAGGTGGTAACGCCTATGGACAGAGACAGCGGGCCCTTTGTCTCCGAGACTATGGCTGGTATCTGCGCCTGATTACCTATGGAGTCTTGTGTGGATCTAAAGAGCCGATTGAAAGCATTGGCTTGATTGGTGTTCGGGAAATGTACAACTCCCTTGGGGTTCCGGTTCCTGGCATGGTTGAAGCTGTGCGCTGCCTGAAGAATGCGTCTCTAGCACTGCTCAGTGAAGAAGATGCGTCTGAAGCGGCTCCTTATTTTGACTACATCATTCAATCCATGTCCTAAGTAGGGCGGGATGCAGGATAACCTTGGTCAAGGTCGGTGTGGGTGATGCGCTTTCTGTGCGGATTATTCGGCTCATCTTGGCAACATCTTTTGAGTGTCCTCTGGGCTGAACCCAACTTGGGCCGTTTGGTCGATGGTGGGTGGGCGCGGAGGCATTCTTTATGGAATGGCAAGAGAATTCCGATGGGATGCACCGCAAACCTGGTTCACCTGGCCAACCCCTGCGCTAGAATTGGGCATTGAAGGTGATCGCTCCCCCATGGGTGCCGGTCACCCGCCGGTTGATAGTCGGTTATGGAATGCGGTGAGTTTATGCGATTGGGAAAGGTCGTCAAGTCCAATTCTCATTGCGACTATATTGTTCAGCTTGATGATGCCTACGCGGTAGATAATCCGCCCTCCGCTGATGCCTTTGGGTTTGGCTCGTTTGTCAAACTAGAGGAAAAGGAGGGGCGACATTGGGCTGTGGGGCTGGTCTACAACAGCCAGTTGATTAATCCACAGTTTTTGAATAACGGGCCGCGGCTGTCGAGTGAGCCCGATCCGCTCTTCAGCCCCGATCTGATTGAGGAAACCCGTACTGTACTGGGTACCGTGCTGATTGGTACCTTGATTCGAGAGGGCGATCGCACCTATGGTATCCACGGCATTCCCCGGGTGGTGGTGCCGGTAAATACGCCGGTGTCTTGCATGAGCCAAGACGAAATCCATCACTTTCATCGCAATCCCCAGGAGCAGTCTCAGTTTTGCTACTACAGCCATCTGCTGCACTGTGGTGGTACCTTTGCCGCAGAACTCACCCAGCAGGTGCTGACGGACTTAGTGGAAAGTGGTTTATTTCTCGGCCGCGATCAGCGGGCCTTGGAAATTCTCTGCCGAGAGCTGTCCTGGAAAACGACCATGGGAGCCATGCGGTAGCGTAGGTCGATGGATCGAGCCCACACCTGCTCCAGTGCTGTGCCCATGGGAATCGAGAACTCCCTACGCCCATCAACGATGGGCGTAGGAACTATGTCACGTTTGAATTCTAAGTAAGTTGAGGATGATTGTATGACTCGCGCCATTATGGAAACGGCTAAGGGCACCATTACGATTGAGTTTTTCGATGCAGATGCGCCCAACACCGTGGCGAATTTTGTCAAGCTGTCGGAGGATGGGTTCTACGACGGTCTAGCCTTCCACCGCGTCATCCCTGATTTTATGATTCAGGGCGGCTGCCCCAAGGGAACGGGCACCGGTGGCCCAGGCTACGAAATTAAGTGTGAAATCAACTCCAACAAGCACATGGCCGGTTCCCTGTCCATGGCGCACCGTGGCCGCGATACGGGCGGCAGCCAGTTCTTTATTTGCCATTCTCCCCAGCCTCACTTGGATGGTGTGCATACCGTGTTTGGTCAAACCCAGGATATGGATGTGGTTAACGCCATTCGCCAAGGCGATAAAATTCTGTCGGTCAAAATCGAAAAGTAGGGCCACATATCCCCAATTCACAGTATTCTCAATGGACAGGATGGTGATGGGCGTCGGGTAGACGGTGGGCGATCGCATCTGCTGTCTAACCAAGCTCAGGTCAGTTATGGCCCATCCTGTCCCAAACGACGACTGATGGAAACGTGGGCTTGCATCAAGGGGAAGGAGAACCTATGGCAGCATGGCAGGTGATTTCAGGGGGAGTCACGGCTCCGAAGGGGTATCGTGCATCAGGGATTGTTGCTGGCATGAAGCCTTCTGGATTACCCGATCTGGCGCTGATTGTGTCCGATGTGGAGGCGATCGCTGCTGGAGTGTTTACCACAAGCTATGTGCGGGCAGCCTGTGTAGACTATTGTCGCCAACGCTTAGAGGCTAAGGCGGCAGCACGGGCAATTTTGTGCAACTCGGGGCAGGCCAATGCTGGCACCGGTAGCCAGGGCTGGGACGATGCGATCGCCAGTGCCCAAGCGGTGGCCCAAGCCTTGGGCTGTGAGGCTGATGCGGTACTGCTAGCCTCCACCGGGGTGATTGGGCAGCGCATCAAAATGGAACAGTTGCAGGCGGGGGTGCCGAAGGTGGTGGCGCAGTTGTCTGAAACCGGCTCCGACCAAGCTGCCTCGGCGATTATGACCACCGATTTGGTGCCGAAGGTTTGCGCGTTAGAAACCCAGGTGGGCGATCGCCCCGTGCGGATGGGCGGCATTGCCAAAGGATCGGGCATGATCCACCCCAACATGGCTACCATGCTCAGCTTCATCACCTGTGATGCCACGGTCTCTCCCCACATCTGGCAAGAGATGCTGGGGCGGGCGGTGGATAAAAGCTTTAACCAAATTACGGTGGATGGCGATACGAGCACCAACGACTGCGTGATTGCCTTGGCCAATGGTCAGTCGCGTACGCCAGCCATTACCGCCATGAATGCAGAGGCAGAAACCCTAGAAGCCATGCTGACGGAAGTTTGCATGATCCTAGCGAAAGCGATCGTTCGGGATGGGGAAGGGGCAACCTGTCTAGTAGAAGTGACGGTGAGTGGGGCCAGTAGCGATGAAGCGGCGCGCAAAATTGCCCGCACCATTGCTGGTTCCTCCCTGGTGAAATCAGCCATCTTTGGACGAGATCCCAACTGGGGACGGATTGCCGCTGCTGCTGGTCGTGCAGGCGTGCCCTTCAGCCAAGATGATCTGCGCATTAGCCTCGGCGATACCCTATTGCTAGACTATGGGCAACCGCTGCCCTTTGACCGGGCTGCCGCCAGTGCCTATTTGACGGCAGCGGCGGAAAGCTCTGACCCTGATGCCAATACGGTACAAATCAACGTCGGAGTGGGAAGCGGTACAGGGCACGGGGTGGCCTGGGGATGTGATCTCAGCTACGACTACGTCAAGATTAATGCTGAATACACCACCTAACCTGAATTGATGTGTGGTTTTCTGCCCAGACGCCCAACAGTGTAGCCGTCTGGTGGTAGAACTGTATAAGCCTTTTACCCAACTACCCGGCCATCATGGATCTGCAAGCGATCGCCAGTGGGCAAGTCACCTATACCACCACTCAACTGAGGAGTAACACGGCTTTGGTGCGCTCCCTTCAGAGTGCGCTGAACTTAATGGGTTTTCCCGTAGGGACATCCGATGGATTATGGGGCCCGCGTACCGAAGCAGCCTATCGGGAGTTTACCGACTACTTTGGGTTTCGCCCCAATGAGTTATCGCCTCGGGTTGCCCGGTTTATTATCAATTCCACCGGGATGCAGCCTGCCCCGCCGCCTGCTCCGCCGCCTGCCCCGCCGCCGCCTGCCCCGCCGCCACCTGCGCCGCCGCCGCCTGCTCCACCCACGGGAAATCATTTCACAGAAGCCCTACAGTTCTCTTTGCGCTGGGAAGGTGGCTTTGTCGATCACCCGGCGGATATTGGTGGCGCAACTAATAAAGGGGTAACAACGGGAACCTACAACGAGTATCGCCGCCGCAAGGGGCTACCGACCCAGAGCGTGCGGTTGATCACCCAGGCTGAGGTGGAAGATATTTATCGCAGCATGTATTGGACGCCCTCCAACAGTCAGTTGATGGTGCGCCCTTTGGCCATTGTGCATTTTGACACGGCGGTGAACTTTGGCGTGGGCGGGTCTACGCTCTTTTTGCAGGAAACCCTCGGTGTGCCTGCCGATGGTGGCTTTGGCCCTATCACCCGCAGTGCCCTCGATCGCTCCAATACATCTGCCACCGCTCGGCGCTATGTGCAAAGCCGCATTGACTATCGCTACCTGCGGGTGCGGCAAAATCCCAGCCAAAGTGTGTTTCTCAACGGCTGGCTGAATCGCGATAATGACTTGATGAATTACATTTCTAGGATGTAGATGTCTACTAGATGTCTACGATACGGGAGTCCTGTAGGACGCTGTCAGGAGGATAGAAGACCAGCTTGAACGGTTGCTCTGACCCTAAGGGCGACAGGTTGTCCTTAGGGTTACTCGGATTTGCGCAGCACCGCCGGCGATCGCTCGGCTAGCATGGGCAGGTCATGTCTAGGACAACGAAGGTTCGATCGCCAACTCCTGACAGGCCGCTACCCCAAGACTTGGCGTCGCCCGGTAGGCATCGGTGGGGCTGTAGAGCTTAAGGGTGCGATCGCTGCCGATGAAATAGAGATAGTCTACATTGGGCGAGTATTTTAGCCCAACCCGTAGATTAGAGTAATCATCTTCACAGATTTCAAACCCAAATCTGACGATAATTTGAGCAACGAGACATTCTGGCGTATCGGTATGTTCGCCAGACGTATCTCGCTCCTGCCAGAATTTTTCTAGAAACGATCCGAGGGTTCTAACGACTTTGGCAGGTTTTCCATTCCGGCTGGCATAGATGACAGCGGGGTTTCCTTCAACAATAATGTGGCAAGAGGTTTCGGTCATTGCATCTTACACTCAGCAGCAAAACGTCTGGTTAGCTACATTATTAGTATGAAGGTAGATGGCCTCAATGGCGGCGGTATTTTGCTAACGGAGGCAGCTTCGTGACCGCCTGGGCCACAGGTTTTTCGTATCAATCCATCGTCATGTGGTGAGGGGGTAACGCGCGTGAATGCATCAGAACAAGCAACCAACGTGACGGTTGCCAGTAAGATTGCAGCCGTCGTGAACTTGTTCAAATCGGAATTTCCCGATATTCGAGCCGATCTCAAGCCTTGGATGAATGATGAGGAAACTCGGGAGTTGGTGGATCCGGAGTCTATTGACCTAGGGTTTCACTTTCCAGGGGTGAGCCGGTCTGCCCAAAGCCGCAGTTTATTGGTGCAAATTCGCCTCGGGCAGGGCTCGCTTTCTACAACGCCTCGGGTGATTGGGGTGGATGTGGTGGGGTTTGACCATCGCGGTAAGCAGTGGCAGCTTTCAACGATCGACCACTGGCAGTTTGTGGGCAATACCACGCCTGCCCCGGCGGTGGCGGAGAAGCTCAAGCGATTTTGCTGTCAGGTGTTTGACGTGTTCAACGGATCGCAGATGGCGTCCTAGTGGGTGAGGATTCGAGCGTGAATCGATCGCTACGCTAGCGCAGGATGTCGCCCGCGGCTAAAACGGCACCGCCGATAATGAACAGACAGGCGATCGCTACACTCCAACTGGGTAGGGCAAAGCCGCAGGCTATGAGCAGGAGTGTCGATAGCAAGGGTGCTAGGTAGGAAAGGGCACCTAGAACTTTGATGTTGCCATGCTTGACGCCGTAGTCCCAGGTGAAAAAGGCGAGACCGACGGGCCCCAATCCGAGTCCGAAGACCGCCAGCCACTGACTGCCTACGGGCCAGACCGTGGTTTCAAAAAGACCATGGCAGATCCAGGCGAGCAGGGCTGTGACGCCGCAAAATCCGCCGACGGCATCGGTGGGAATGCGGCCAAACCGCCGAGATAGAACAGAATAGCCAGCCCAAATCAGGGCGGCGGCGATCGCTGCCAGATAGCCCAGGCTGTAGCGCGGGTCGATGCGCAAAGCTTGACCATTGCTGATTAGTAAACCAGCTCCTAGAAAACCGGCGATCGCCCCGACGCCATGGAACCAGCGCAGCGATTCGTTGGGCAGTAGGGCAGACAGCAGCACAATCAACAGGGGCCAGAGGTAGGCAATCAGGCTGGCTTCCGCGGCCGGTGCGTTGCTGAGGGCGATGAAATAGAACAGGTGAAAGCCAAAGAGTCCTGCAACACCGACGCCCCATACCGGCAGGGGGAGGCGCAGTCGAGACCAGATGACCTTGCCCTGCCGCCACCACATAGCGAGACCAATGCCAAAGGCAACGGTAAACGCCATGGCCGTAAGCTGAAACGGGGGCACGGTGCCGCTCAGTTTGGTCAATAATGCCAAGGTAGCCCACATCATGATGGCGGTGAAGCCAATGCCTGTGGCTCGTAGCGTTTGAGACGTCTGATGTACGGTCATCGTTCAGAACTAGGGGAGGGATAGGGTGAGGTAGGCAGGCTAGGAAGCGATCGCGTCCCATGCGCTACAGTGGGAAAGACTTGCTGAACGTGGTACGCAGTGTAGCACTGCCCTTGACAGCCTCGCTTCCCCCACCTGAAATCTACATGACTAGCGCATCTTCTCCCCTTGGCGATTCCAGTCGCCGCCCCATGACCGACTGGCGGCTCTTTTTGCGGCTGTTGCCCTATGCCCACCAAAACCGGCGGGTATTGATCATCTCAATGGTGCTTTTGGTGCCCTTGGCGATCGCTGAATCGGTGCAGCCGGTATTAATCGGTCAAGCCATTTCCCTTCTGCGCAATGAGCCGACTATGGGCTTTTTGGCAGAACGCACCCTGTCCCAGGGGTTGAACCTGCTGGTGTCGCTTTTGGTGGCCACGATTGCCCTGCGGTTGCTCTTGGTGGGCATTCAGGGCTACTTGGTGCAGGAGGTGGGGCAGCGGATTACGGCTAGCATCCGCGATGATCTATTCCGCCATGTCACCTCTCTGGCGGTACGCTTTTTCGATCGCACGCCAGTGGGCCGTTTGATTACCCGCCTCACCAGTGATGTGGATGCCTTGGGTGATGTGTTTGCCACGGGGGCGATCGGCATCGTGAGCGATCTAGCATCCATGCTGGTGGTGATTATCATCATGTTTTCCCTGCAGTGGAAACTAGCGCTGATGCTGGTGCTGATGCTGATACCCGTAACGGCGGTCACCATCGTCTTTCAGCAAAAGTTTCGGGTGGCCAACTACCGGGCAAGGGAAGAACTATCGTCGCTGAATGCGGCGCTCCAGGAAAATATTCTGGGGATTAATGTCGTCCAGCTCTTTCGCCGAGAAGCCTTTAATAGCCAACTGTTTCGCACCGTCAACCAGCGCTATGTTCAAGAAGTAGACAAAACTATCCTCTACGATGCGGCGATTTCTTCTACGTTGGAATGGATTGCCTTGGTGGCGATCGCGGCTGTGCTGTGGCTCGGTGGCTTGCTGGTGATGGAAGACCAGGTCAACTTTGGGCTGTTGGCATCGTTTATCTTGTTTGCCCAGCGGTTGTTCAATCCCCTGCGCCAGTTTGCTGAAAAATTTACCGCGATCCAAGCGGGTCTGACAGCGATGGAGCGCTTTCACAACCTGATGAGCGAGCCGATCGAAATCCAGGATCCGGAGCATCTCTCTTTTGCCCAGGCGATCGCTCCCCCCGCATCTGAGAAAGAGCTTGCTGAGAGCGATCGCTCGGATACGCTCGTGAATGTTGCCCCTGCCACACCCGGAGAAATTCGCTTTGATCACGTCTACTTTGGCTACAAGTCTGACGAATACGTCTTGCATGACCTAGACTTCACCATTCGCCCCGGTGAAAAGGTGGCCCTCGTCGGCCCCACTGGCGCGGGAAAAAGCTCGATTATTCGCCTGCTGTGCCGTCTCTATGAAACATCCCAGGGACATATTTTGCTGGATGGGGTGGATATTCGCGATCTGCCCCAAGCCGAACTGCGGCGGCGCATGGCGGTGATTCTCCAAGATGGCTTCCTGTTTGCCGGAGACGTGAAAAGCAATATTTCCCTAGGCGAAACCTATTCCATTGAGCAGATTCGCCAAGCGGCGGTGCAAACCAACGTCGCCGCCTTTATTGAACACCTGCCCCAGGGCTACGATACCCAACTGCGGGAACGGGGTTCGAATCTGTCGGGCGGACAAAAGCAACTGTTGGCCTTTGCCCGTGCCGCCGTGCGCAATCCGCCGATCCTTGTGCTTGATGAAGCCACGGCCAATCTAGACGTAGGCACCGAAGCCATGATCCAAGAGGCATTAGAGACGCTTCTAGAAGAGCGTACCGCTATCATCATTGCCCACCGTCTATCTACGATTCGCAAGGTTGATCGCATTTTGGTGCTCAAGCAAGGGCGTTTAATTGAATCGGGTAGCCACGATCAGCTTCTCGATCAGGGTGGCCTCTATGCCAGCCTCTATAAACTGCAGATGCTAGAGCAGTAGGGTTCAGATGGAGCAGTAGGGCAGGGCGTGGGGCAATACGCTAAAATTCCCACATTGACCATGGTTCAGGGCTGCTATGCTACACGGCTTCATTCCCCCCGATCGCTTCTTCGCCTATCTCACCTGGACGGATATCCAGGCCATGCCCGACAAAGAAAATACCGTGATCATTCAGCCCATCGGCGCAATTGAGCAGCATGGGCCCCATTTGCCCGTAGCGGTGGATGCAGCGATCGCCTCTGCGGTGACGGGCCAGGCCTTAGCAAAACTGGACGCCTCCATCCCTGCCTATGCCCTGCCGCTGCTCCACTACGGTAAATCCAATGAGCATTGGCACTTTCCCGGCACGATCACGCTGTCTGCCCAAACCCTGATCGCGCTGTTGATGGAGGTTGCTGAAAGTATCTACCGCGCGGGCTTTCGGAAATTTGTGTTGCTCAATGCCCACGGTGGTCAGCCGCAAATTATGGAGATTGTCGCCCGAGATCTTCATCAACAGCACGACGACTTTTTGGTGTTTCCCCTGTTTACCTGGCGAGCGCCCCACGATGCCGGCAAGCTGATGACGGAGAAGGAGAAGGAGTTGGGCATCCATGCCGGTGATGCCGAAACCAGCGTCATGCTCTCGATTTTGCCCGATCAGGTGCAGATGGAGCGCGCCCAAGCCGAGTATCCCCAAGGGTTGCCAACCGATAGTCTGTTGAGTATGGAGGGCAAGCTTCCCTTTGCCTGGACAACCCGCGATCTCAGCCGCAGCGGCACCCTCGGCGATCCCACCGTTGCCACCGTTGACAAAGGCGATCGCATCATGGATTCTGTCACCAACGGTTGGGTACAGGTGATTGAAGATATCTATCGCTTCCGCCAACCCCAAGCCTGGAAGGATACTCCGGAGCGATCGCCCTCCTAGCTGTTCAAAATTCTATGACTCCTACCCTATTTGGCCGTTGGCAAACCCGCCTGCTGATCTTGGCAACCATGGGCGTCCTGATCACCGGAATGTTCACGACTCTATACCCCAGCGATCCGTCGCCGCCTTTTTTCCTCATCTTGGCCTATGTTGCGCTCTTCGGGATGGCCTGGGATACCTTATATCACGCCCTCCAGCAGCGCCGCTGGGATCACGACTGGCCCGCCGTGTTTCAACTCTTGGCGGGGTTATGGGAAGGGCTGTTCATTCTCACGCTGTTAACGACCGTAGGTCTGCCGGGTATTGGCAACACCATGCCCCTCGGTGGTTTCCTCTGGCACTACAGCCTCGTCTGGCTAGGTTATTTCATCACCACCCAAAGTCTCATGCGCATCTTATTTCCCCGCTGGCGATTTCGAGGTGGGCAATGGTGGGGACGGTTCTAGGCTAGGGGCTTGATGACGTTATGGGGCGCAAACCCTATTGGCTAGCGGCTGGGTGGGATTGTATAGCCTCAGTATGGCAAAGCGCAGCGCACAAAGTCTTACGAGACCGTGCGCTACGCCTAACAGCACCCTATAGCGGAGATGCTATACAGGTTGAGGTTGAGCGATCGCTCCCCATCTTCTACCCTGCGACCAGATCAGGATAGCCAGGAGTTCGACGGGCGAACTCCCGGTAGATATCAGAGCAAGAAGACTTGGGTTTAAACCTTAGCTTCTTCCTTTACCAACTGACTCCAGCCCATATCCTTCAAGGACTGGTTGCGGCGTAGAGGACGGGTGGCCAGTTCCAAAACATCCCGAGCATTGGTGAAGCCATGGATCTGAGCGAAGGTGAACTCCACTGACCACTTGGTATTGATGCCGCGAGCTTCCAAGGGGTTGGCATGGGCCATGCCAGTGATCACAAGGTCGATATTTTGCTCTTGAATCCGCTGGAGCTGGTTGTAGTTATCGGGCTTCTCAACAATCCGAGGGAGCGGTACGCCCATGTCCTCACAGGTTTTTTGCAAAAGCTGGAGTTCAGCGCCTTGGTAGCGCTTGTCCATGTACGGAATGCCAATTTCAGGGCAGGTCATGCCGCAGCGAATGAAGAAGCGAGCTAGGGAAATTTCCAGCAGGTTGTCGCCCATGAAGAAGACGGACTTGCCGCGCAGCAGGCTGACGTAGTCTTCCAGGGACTCCCAAATGGTTTGCTCCCGTTCTTCTAGTCCCTGAGGTTCAATCCCGAAGACAGAACAGACTTTCTCAATCCAGGCGCGGGTGCCGTCGGGGCCGATGGGGAAGGGTGCGCCGATCAGCTTACACTTGCGGCGTCGCATCAGGGTGGTGGCGGTGCGGGAGAGGAAGGGGTTGACCCCGAGGGCGTAGTAGCCTTCTTCAATCACCGGCAGTTCGGTGTAGCGTTTGGCAGGTAGCCAGCCCGATACTTTGATGCCCTGTTTTTTCAGTTCGAGGGTGAGCTGGGTGACCACAGGATCGGGCACCGAGCCAAACAAGACGAGGGGCGGATGGTCTACATACTCAGATTCTTCTTGAGCGATCTCTTCCGGCTTGCGACCGAAGCTCAGCAATTTCTTGATGGCGTTGCGATCGCCCTTTTCGGTTTCTTCTGCAGGGGTTGGTTCTTGGGTGGGGCAGCGCTGGGCCATGGCGGCGAGGACGGTGTCTTCCCCTTGGGTGAAGGCATAGTCAAGACCATTGGCTCGGGCGACAACGATGGGGATGCCGATTTCCGATTCCAGCTTGGGTGCAAGGCCCTCCAGATCCATTTTGATGATCTCGGTGGTGCAGGTGCCGATCCAGACAATCACGCTGGGATTGCGATCGCGCTTAATTTGTTCGCATAGGCGCTTCAGTTCAGCATAGTCACTGAGCTGGGCAGAGATGTCGCCTTCTTCGAGCTCGGCCATGGCATAGCGAGGCTCAGCAAAAATCATCACCCCCATGGCATTTTGCAGGAAGTAGCCACAGGTTTTGGTGCCAATGACCAAGAAGAAGCTATCTTCAATTTTTTGGTAGAGCCACGCCACGCAGCTAATGGGGCAAAAGGTATGGTAATTGCCAGTTTCACACTCAAAATTAAGCTCTTGAGGTTGGGGGGTCGCCAAGGTCATGAATCGTAAAACTCCTGGGTATATGGATGGGCAGGATAGTGGGGAAATGGCGGGTAGCGATCGCTGGCCGGATGTCTGTAGAGTCTGTATCCAGCCAAGCGATCGCCCCTAGATCTAGACCATCATCAGGTCTGGTGCTTCTTCCCGTTGGGTTTGTGGTGTGGTGGGGTTGAGGTAGTAGTCCGACAGGAGGGCAAACAGATCCCGATCCTGAGCGTCGTTAGGAACAACGCCTTCGGGCTGGGCCAAAATCTGGTCGGCAATGTTGAGATAGTAGTCACAGACATAGTTGAGGGCAGGCTCGGTCTCAGCCATCTCAAACAAGGTCTTGCCTTTGACCCGAGAGACGCGGATGTCTTCAATCAAGGGCAGAATTTCCAGTACCGGCATGGGCACTGTTTCAATGTACTTGTCGATCAGGTCGCGCTTACTGGTGCGGTTGCCGATCAATCCAGCCAAGCGTAGGGGATGGGTGCGAGATTTTTCGCGAACCGACGCAGCAATGCGGTTGGCGGCAAACAGGGCATCAAAGCCGTTGTCGGTGATGATCATGCAATAGTCGGCGTAGTTCAACGGTGCGGCAAAGCCACCGCAAACGACGTCGCCGAGTACGTCAAACAAAATCACGTCGTACTCATCAAAGGCGTTGAGTTCCTTCAGCAGCTTGACGGTTTCACCCACCACATAGCCGCCGCAGCCTGCTCCGGCGGGTGGCCCACCAGCTTCTACACAGTCCACGCCGCCATAGCCTTTGTAGATTACATCTTCTGGCCAGACATCTTCGTAGTGATAGTCCTTTTCTTGCAGCGTATCAATGATGGTGGGAATGAGGAAGCCTGTCAGGGTGAAGGTGCTGTCATGCTTTGGATCACAGCCAATTTGCAGAACTTTCTTGCCGCGCTTGGCGAGCGCTACGGAGATGTTGCAGCTTGTGGTGGATTTACCGATACCACCTTTTCCATAAACAGCTAGTTTCACGCTGGGTTCTCCTGTTGTGTTCGTTGAGGACGGGGCGGGCAGCTCTGGAGCTGAGGCTAGAGTCGTCGTCGGTAGCCTTGAGCAGCTCAGGGAGATGCCGCTAGAAAGGGGGAATGAATGCGGGAGTGAAGATTGGGGCGAGCCGCGATGCGACTCTGTAAACCTAAACCGTTAGCCTCGATCGGTTACTGAACAGCATTATTCATGAATCCCTTGGGAATGAAAAGGCGATCGCCAATCAAAAGACCCTTTAAATAGCATCTAGAAATTGATTGAATTTGATAATTAGCTTTTAATATCTCAAATACAGTCTCAAAACGTATAAAAACCATAAACCAAATTTTTATACCTAATTTTTATAAAAATCAGAACAATAAACAAAAAAGTATCAGGCAAGAACCGGGTTTTCCGGGGCTAGCGGTTCGCTGAACTCCATATAGGCCAAGCTCTAGGACTGGATAAACCGGGTCTATGCCCCCACAAAATCAGGGCAAAAATTGATGCTTTCTGCGGCAAACATAAATAAAGTCTTATAGATCACGGCATGATCTGGGAAAAGGTCGGCGGGTCATGGGGAAGACGTTTGTAATTGTTACGAATCATGAGGGGCGGGCAATCCTGTAACGCTTTGTAATCTGACATGGCTATCCCGTAACACCAGAGGGCGATCGCCCCTGCCGAAATGGATTTTTATAGTTCTTTTGTACTATAATGCTTGAGCTCAGGAGATGAGCGGTGCAAGGGAGTGCGATCGCCCCTAATGTTCGCTATCCTTCGAGGGATCTCTTTGTTCTAGTTGCTGCTGACCATGGTTGCCCAACCGGTTTCATCCACCTCTACTCCCCAACTGCGTCCCTATCAATCGCAACTGATTAAAGATCTCTACGAAAAGCTGGCGGCAGGGCATCGGCGCGTTGCCATTATTGCCGGGACGGGGGCGGGAAAGACCGTCATCAGTGGGCAGATTTGTGCCCATACAGAGTCGCGGGGCTGTCGGCTCCTGTTTCTCGTGCATTTAGATGTGCTGGTGGGGCAAACCTACGAAAAAATGCAGTCCTTTGGGCTACACTGCGGCTTTATCAAGGCGGGTTGGCCTGAAGATCCCACCGCGCCCATTCAAATCGCCAGCATCCAAACCATGGCCAAGCGAGATTGGTGGCGAACTTGGCCGGCCCATATGGTGTTCTACGATGAGGCCCACACCACGGTGTTTAGCCAGATTGGCCAAGAGGTGCTCTACACCACCCATGCCAAGGCGGTTCACTTAGCCATGACCGCCACGCCTTACCGACTGGGCAAAGAACAACTGGGCGATCATATGGAAACCCTAGTGCATTCGCCAGTGCCGTCGGAACTGCAAAAGATGGGCTTCTTGGCCAAGATGCAGTACTTTGGCATGCCGAAGGGCACCCAGATGAGCTTGGAGGGCGTGCGGACGGTGGCAGGGGATTATGATGAGCGGGATCTAAAAAATGCCTGCGATCGCCCTGAACTTGTGCAGCGCATCGTGGATGAGTGGCAGCGGCTGACGTCGAATAAGCGCACCATTGCCTTCTGTGTGGATATCGACCATGCTCGCCATGTGGCAGAAGCCTTTACGGCAGCGGGGGTTCCGGCGGATGTGGTGTCGGGCAACACGCCGATTAAAGAAAGACAGCAGCTCTATGCCGATCTCAAACAGGGCAAGCTGATGGTGCTGACCTCCTGCAACGTGATTAGCATTGGCTTTGATGAGCCCAGTGTGGAGGTGGGGCTGCTGCTGCGCCCCACCCAGTCGAAGGCGCTGCACCAACAGCAAATTGGCCGGGTGATGCGCATCTCTCCCGCCACGGGCAAAACCCACGGCATCATTTTAGATCAGGCGGGTAATCTGCAGCGTCTGGGGTTTCCAGACGATATCCAGTCCTACCGATTGCCCACCTCTAAAGAGACGAACGGTCAACCGACGGTGCCCGCTAAGCAATGCCCGTCTTGCAATCGCTTAGTTTGGTCGTTTCTGTTGGAATGTCCTGACTGTGGGCATGAATGGCCCAGCGAAGCAGAACTGCTCACCGATGACCTAGTAGAGCTGCTCAGCGATGAACAACTGCGTCAGTTGCGAGAACAGCGGATGCGCCGCTTTTTGAAACGCCGCCGTCCCAAGGATTTTCGCGACAATAACTCACCCAACTGGACGCGCCATGCTTTCTTTGAAAAGTTTGGCTGTCATCCCAAGGATGAATGGCTGCGCGGCTGTATTTTTGGGGATGCTCCCACCGACAGCGATCGCCAACGCTACAAGCAATACCTGATGGCGATCGCCCAGCAGCAGCGCAAACCCCTCACCTGGGTGATTGAAGAATTTCAGCTTGAATTTGGGGCAGAGCAGTGGAAAGCTCAGTTTCCTGAATTATTCCGGTAGTTTTCTGTCGATCCGTGGGAGACCGTCACGATGGGCAAGCGTTTCGACGTCGAAATGAGCGACGTCGCTCAATGCTCAAATTCTGACGAGAAGAGGGTTGTCGAAACCCGGCAAGCTTCACGGCATTGAGTCCACCTACTTAGTCTGCAGACGTGGGTAGGGTTCGCTAAAACGCCTGGATCCACTCCTTCACCTCATATTCTGTCCAGATACCGTGTTGCCAATAGGGATCCCCTTCGATCCAGCGGCGCACGGTAGCTTCATCCTCGGCTTCGTAGAGCCCAAAAACCTGGGTGACATCTTGGGTTGGCCCAATGGTGAGCAAGACGCCTAAGTCTTTCTGCTGTTGTAGCCCATCCAAATGAGCTTGGCGGTAAGGAGCGCGCTTCTCTAGCACATTCTCGCAGTAGCGACCCCACAAAACATATTTCGGCATATCTAATCAATCTATGGCGTGACGTGAAGAAACTTGAGAAGTTGTGGGCGAGCCAGGCAATCGTCCTGACATGGCCAACCCTCAGTCGTATTTGGAATTAGATACTTCTAAATGAACATTTGCCATGTCTATTGCCGTCCTTCTCTCGACTAGCGCCCTGATCGCGATCGCTACTCCCTTTAACGAAACTAGCAGCAGTTGCGCATCGGTCTATCTCTATCCCACTCAGCCAGCCATCAGTGAATCGTGGAACCTGTCCTCTCAAGAGGATACCCAAGATTCTGCCTATCGGGGGAGTGGTCGTCGCGATGCCTCGGAATGTACCTAATGCCAGGAGACATGTCGCTGGGTGACATTCTGTAGGCGAACGGTAGGCGAACGTCTAAGGCGTTCTAACGATTGACCTCGTTGGAAATCTCCGGGTGGGTTAGGTGCTGTTTGGTACTGCAGAGGTTAGACTAAAGCAGGTACATCAGTGCATCCCCTTAAACAATAGAACAAAAATGTTCTAAAAAAGGCAAATCTTCTAGTCTATTTTAGGAAGTATGGGGGTACTCTGGAGTCATCAACCCTACACTATGCCGTTAGTGTAGTGATCTAGAGGTGCATCGGTTGTCAGTTCGCTAGACCAATAGATGTCTATTTCCAGATATCAGGCTTGATCTAGCCCACTGCTAAAACCTAGGAATTAACGGGAATCCTGAAGGTAGAGCATCGCGATCGCTGAACTAAAAAGCAGTTGTTTGCTTCGTTTCCGTCCCGCTGGCGTCCATCGCCTCATCCGACGGGTTGCCCCCTGAGTAGGTTGCTTTCCAACTACAATCGCTCTACTCCATGCGCTAGCCGATACACCGGGTGCACTCTCTTGGCGCATCATGTGGATCGGCTATGCTGCTGGGCATGGAAGCCATGGTGTATGTAGGAATAGCTCCAAATACTGGCTGTTTGCCAACCTGCTGGTCTATGGAGTATTTCCCTAGGCTTCTGTGTCTTGACTCTTTGTTGTTACTACGCTACTGCGATCGTCCATCCAATGACCAATGATGTTGACCTGATCAAACACCTTAGTCCGAGCGCAATGGATCAGATTATGCTGTACCTTGCGTTCAGCGCCATGCGCACCAGTGGACACCGGCACGGTGCCTTCTTAGATGCAGCGGCTACGGCTGCCAAGTGTGCGATTTATATGACGTACCTTGAGCAGGGGCAAAACCTCCGCATGACCGGTCATTTGCATCATATTGAGCCCAAGCGGGTCAAGGTCATTGTTGAGGAAGTGCGCCAAGCCTTAACGGAGGGCAAGCTACTGAAAATGCTGGGGTCTCAAGAACCTCGGTATTTGATCCAGCTACCCTACGTATGGTTAGAGCAATATCCATGGGTTCCAGGGCAGCACCGCATTTCCGGGTCAAGCCTGACCCCCGATGAAAAACGTCAGCTAGAAGAGAAGCTACCCGACGTTATTCCTGACGCTCAGCTCCTCAACTCGTTCCAGTTTATGGACGTGATTGAGTTTCTCCACATGCGATCGCAGGAAAACTTACCGTCGGAACGCTGTCTGCCGTTGAGTGAAGCACTGGCAGAACATATTAAACGTCGCCTCATTTACTCCGGTACCGTCACTAAGGTGGACTCTCCTTGGGGGCTCCCTTTCTACGCACTAACCCGAGCCTCATACTCTCCGGCCGATGAAGAAGAGCGCACCTACATCATGGTGGAAGATACCGCTCGGTATTTCCGGCTCATGCGGGGCTGGGCCGAGCGCCAGCCCAAGGTGGTTCGCATTCTAGAAGAATTAGACATTCCTAGCGATCGCCTCGAACAGGCGCTAGACGAGCTAGATGAAGTCATTCGTAACTGGGCCGATCGCTACCATGAAGCGGGAGGCGATCCAACGGTTCTACAAATGGTGATTGGCCCTAAGGATGATTGAGTCCGTGGATCCTGTCTGCCTCTGCTAGGGACTATGTTGAGCGTAGAGACCATGAATGTACGCCAAGGTCTGCTGATGTGGAGAGACCCGTGAAGGCTTATCACGGTGGGACAGGATCATCCGTGTAAAATCACCTCTTTTCTGGTGTTATATGATACGTGAGAATGGGATTACTGAGGGTATCCTCAAGGATCGCATTGGGGAGTGACTTGCGGTGGCGATCGCCGTCTGCCGCGTCTATGGGGTGCAGTCATGACCTACCATCTCAGAGTGACCGATTTACCGAGTAGCGAACGCCCTCGGGAACGATTGATGCTCCACGGAGCCAAGAGCCTGTCTACGGCAGAGCTGATTGCAATTTTGTTGGGTACGGGGCAAGGCCCAGGCAAGCTGTCTGCTGTGGGTCTAGGGCAGCATATTTTGCATAAAATCAGCGAACATCAGCGGGATGCTCTGACGGTGCTGCGCGATATCACCGCCTCGGAGCTGATGCAGATTCAGGGTGTTGGCCCTGCCAAAGCCACCACCATTTTGGCGGCCATTGAACTCGGTAAACGGGTGCTGCATTCTCGCCCCAGCGATCGCCCGATTATTGACGATCCAGCGATCGCCGCCTCAATTTTAAGTCCAGACTTGATGTGGCAATCCCAAGAACGATTCGCCGTTGTCTTGCTCGATGTCAAAAATCGCCTGATCGGTACCCAGGTGATTACGATTGGCACAGCCACCGAAACCCTGGCCCATCCTCGCGAAATCTTTCGGGAGGTGATTCGCCAAGGAGCCACTCGCTTGATTGTGGCCCACAACCATCCCTCCGGCAGCGTAGACCCTAGCCCTGAAGATCTCTATCTCACGCGCCAACTCTTAGAGGCAGGGCAACTCCTTGGTATGCCCCTGTTGGATCATCTAATCTTGGGCAACGGCACCCACGCCAGTCTTCGCCAACGGACGCCGTTATGGCAGGAACTTCCCCAGGGAGATTAGGATAGAACAAGCATAAAGCTATGCCGGTGTGGTGAGAGTTCTTGGCTGAGCTGTTGCACAGGATGAAATCCTAGCGTATACTAAAGCCTCGAATTATTCTAAAGCTATGTGGTTTTATAGCTTTGGCGATGCTCTGAGTAGCACACGGTGGCATTAAGTTCATCTCAGATTATTGATTGAGTTAAATGATAAGGAGGCCGCCATTCCGGAAACACTCACTCTAACGGTCAGTTTGCGAGGCACGAGAGAGGTTAAAAGCAGCTATCAGCTATTTCGGCTGGCTGGTTTGCTGGATGCCTTTTCTGAACCGACTTTCCGCAAAGTGTTCAGCGCCTACGCCGATGAAGATCCCAAAAACCTCATCCTAGATCTGTCCCAAATTGACTTTGTAGACAGCTCTGGTTTGGGGGCGCTTGTCCAGCTCGTTAAAAAAGTGCAAACTGCTGGGGGAAGTATGCAAATTGTGACCAACCCCCGCGTGACGCAAACGGTTAAGCTTGTGCGGCTAGAGAAGTTCTTGGCGCTGCAGCCGTCGGTGGATGTCGCGATCGAGAATGTCAACAAGCCGGCAGACTAGCCCTGATTGTCCTGACTATCATTGGGCTGGAGATAGCTAAGAAAATCTATACTCTGCCCCACGATTCTACCCTGCCTAGGTCATCTAGAAGGCTTAAGTTGGGTCATCTGCTGGCCGCATTGTAGTCGCATCGTAGATGAGCCAGGCAAGTCTCAGACCTAAAGCATGGGCATCGACGACCATGGGATCGTGGGGCAACGTCGGGAGCAAAAACTCAAGTGGAACCATCGTCTACAATGGTGGTGCTCTACCGTTTTCTTGTTAATTTATAGTTGTATTGAACTTGGTATGATAGTGATATTGATTGTTCATGGGGGCTGACCCATCGTTGATTTGGTCTAATGAGCAAGTTCAGCGCCTTTCCCCAGCAGCTTTAGCCTATATAGGTGATGCTGTGTATGAGTTGTATGTAAGGCAGTTATACCTATTTCCCCCCAAGCGTCCTCGGTTGTACCATCAGCTTGTGGTGTCTCAGGTTCGGGCAGAGCAACAGGCGAGGTATCTCGATGTGTTGCAACCTTTTCTGACAGAGCATGAGAAGGAAATGGTTCGACGGGGCCGTAACGCTGCATCCAATCGCCCATCGCGCCATGACCAAAGCATATATCAACAATCAACAGGATTAGAAGCGTTAGTGGGATATTTGCATCTGACTGATCCCCAGAGGTTGCAATACTTGCTGGATATTCTCAAGCCGGAGGTGCTGTCAGCAAGCGCGTCTTAATCGGCCCTAGAGCCTGGCATGGCTTCCTTGAGAATACCCTCAACCCTTGAGATGCTGAATACCCTGCTGGCTACCGTGATCCGTCATACAGATGGTTGAGGGCATCAATGTTTAATCCTATGTTCTTCGATAACCGCTGATCCCCCAGCGCTGCGGCTCAAGTGGCCGTTGATCACCCTTCAACAATGTCTTGGTAAGCGTTCAAAGTGCAGAGGACAGCCTAGCGAATGCGATCGCTGCCTGCCTAGAACGTGATTGGGCGTCAGGCTCCAACGTTTACTGTATTGGGTGTTGAGAAGATGGCTGTCTTGAGTCCATCGTTGCTGAGCGGCGATGCATCGGGATGTCTCTCTTGGCTAACACTCTTGTTGAATTCCCTCCACCTCATTCTCTACACCCACCATATTTGCGAGAAAGCGTTCTATGGCTCCTAAACCTAATCGTTCAAGATCATCTAGCGATCGCCCCTATGATCGGGCTAGTCGTCCATCCTCTGGTCGTCCTTATAAGGGCAAAGCTCGTCCGGGTGCGCCATCCTCCTCAACGGATCAGCCCATTCAGCGTAAACGTCGGGTTGATCCTACCTCCGATGCCAAGCCTTACAAGCGTCGGGCTGAATCTGATGCTAAGCCCTACAAGCGTCGGATTGAATCTGATGCTAACCCTTCCTACAAGCGCCGGGTTGACCCTGCTTCAGACGCTAAGCCCTACAAGCGTCGGGTTGACCAAGAAGCACCGGTCGCCGATGATGCGCCTCGGCCTCGGCTGAAGAAGTCAGGGCGCGATCGCCCCCCCCGTTTCCGATCTGAAGCCACGTCGTCTCGCCGTCCGGTAGAATCCTTACCGCCTGAGGCTGATCCCAGTGATATCTTATCCGACGATGATGCGCAATCTGACCTGATCTATGGACGGCACAGTGTTGTTTCGGCCCTAGAAAGCGAGCGCAGCCTCAACCGCATCTGGATTACTGCTAAGTTACGTTACGATCCCCGCTTTTATACCCTGCTCCAAGAGGCTAAACGTCAGGGAACCGTCATTGATGAAGTCACCCCTCAGCGCATTAGTCACCTAACTCGCCATGCCAATCATCAAGGGGTCGCGGCCCAGGTCACACCCTACCAGTATTTAGACTTAGCAGAGCTAATTACGACGGCTAAGTCTAAGGCTGAAAAGCCTGTCCTGATTGCCATTGACGGAGTGACTGATCCCCACAATTTAGGGGCGATCGCTCGAACTGCGGAGGCTCTCGGTGCCCAGGGGATCGTGATCCCCCAGAGGCGATCGGTGGGGATCACGTCCACCGTCATGAAGGTAGCGGCTGGAGCTTTAGAAACTCTTCCAGTTGCAAGGGTTGTCAATCTTAGCCAAGCCTTGGAAGAATTGAAACAGGCAGGGTTTTGGATCTATGGAACTGCCGCCAATGCCGCAGATAAACCCATTCACACCGTGACCTTTGATAGTGCAACGGTACTGGTGATTGGCGGAGAAGGGGAAGGATTAAGCGTGTTAACCCAACGCCATTGTGATGCACTTGTGTCTGTGCCGCTGCAGGGGCGCACTCCCAGCTTGAATGCGTCGGTTGCGGCAGGGATGGCGCTGTATGAAATCTATCGGCAGCGATGGAACAATACGGTGCATATGAATGCTTTACAAAAAAAGAGCAACGGAGTATAACGAAGCTTGAACCTTCTTTAAGGTGAATAAACTTTTTGACTCAAACTTACGCAAGAATGCTTAACGGGGCGCTGTAGGGCTTATGAGTGATATTTGGTTAAGTATGCTGGAATTTCTGGGGCAGGCCTGGTGGGCTGAGGTTATTACCGATAACCCGCGCTGCACCTACTATTTCGGCCCGTTTGCAAGTTCGAGTGAAGCCGAGTCAGCCAAGGCTGGCTATGTTGCAGATTTGCGGCAAGAAGGTGCAACCAATATTCGAGTGACGATTAAGCGTTGTAAGCCAGATCCCAAAGATCTCACTCTCTATGAGGGCGCAGAGGAAGATGATGCTGCCTTGCAGGTTGGAGGCTTGCCTATCTTTAGCAGCTAGTGCTTGCCGGATTGGATCCTGCTTGGATAGGAACATAGTGGCGCTAGCGATCGCTCCCAGATTGATGATGCTTGGAGGATCGTTGGTGCGTGTTCACAGGAGATCCCTTGACTTAGACCCTCGATGTTTCCCTCACAAGGGGTTGTCGGCGCTGGGCTAGCCAGGCGGGTCTGCAGGGTGGATCTGGAGATCGGCTAGCCAGGCTTGGATATCTGTGATCATGTCCTGCGGAACTTCCCAAGGAAAAAGGTGCGCCGTATTGGGGTATTGCTGAAATTGCCCTTGCTGCAGCTGTTGGGCTGTTTCAGCGCTGGCGCTAGCCATGATGTGGCGATCGCATTCTCCGGCTAGAACTAAGGCGGGGCATGCAATAGAGGATAGATCTGCTGTGCGATTGTAGCCCGAGCGAATCGCTTGGTTGAGAGCTGCGGTCGCGTGGCGTGAGGTTTGTAGATACGCACTGAGGGCGGCATCGGCAAGGTATTGGTAGGTGCTGGGCGTATGCCGCTGAATGAGATATTGGTAGAGCGATCGCCGTCCAAAGGTGTCAATGTTCCACTGCCAGCCAGGAACAAGGCGATTCACGATTGAGGCAATTCCCGTATTCGCCACCTCCATCCATCTCACCGGCGGATGATTGCTGCGAGGATGGGCCGCTGTGGCCACCAAGATCAGTCCAGCCAGGCGATCGCCGTGAGACAGCGCTAGTTCCATCGCTAAAATGCCCCCCAGCGACCAGCCCAAAGCGATATAGCGATCGATATTAAGCTGATCGAGTAACTGATGCAGGTCGGCTAGATGATCCTGCATGGTAAAGGCATGGTGAGCTGGACTGCCTCCATAGCCTCGCAGATCGGGTGCAATCATCTGAAATTGCTGCGATAGGGGTTGCGTAAACACCTCCATGCAGCGGCTAGAGCCAGGGTGGCCGTGGAGACATAGGATCGGAAATCCTTGACCTGCAATATGCACATTAAGGGCTATGGGCATCGTTCTGTGGGCTGGGATGGGCGCATGGATGAAGGGTTTTGAGATAGGCCAATCAGGAGAGGACGATAGGGTGTTATCTATGCCATTATCCCTTAGGGATCACTAGATGTAGTGGCAATGCTCCAAATCTCCGTTTATCCTAAGTCGTGAGTCTTAGGAATTCTCGTCTGCTTGCAGCGAGAAGGATGTCAACTAGCAGCTTGTCCGATCTGCTAAGTTCTGACTGAAAGAATAAGCTTTTCCAGTAAAGCTATTGACACTGTTATCGACAAGCTCGGGCAAGATGTTCATACTGAGAAGCGCCGTTTAGCTTAGCCTGCCATGGATTGCGGTCAGTACGGCAGGCTAGTATGAAGAGCTGGCTTGGCGATGCTAACGTCTGGATATAAGGATTGAGATGCGGCGACGACGACGAAGGCGAAGACCCTGGATACGCATGGCTTGTCTGGGCGGTATGTTGGCACTACTGCTCGTGTTGCTGCATACCTGTGTTTGGAGTCCATTGAGTGCTCGTCTTGCGCGCCCAGATACTCCCTTAGTGGTGGCGGGCGATACCAATCGGGATGGCAGACTGTCTAGGGATGATAGGCGCGATCGCCATCTGTGGACTTGGGAGTCTGGGATGTTGATCTTGGCCAATGTGGATGATGATGACGGCAACGGCATCGCTGATGCAGCGGATACGGTGGTGAATGGCCCGGCGGATGAACAGGATTTAGCGATCGCCACCATTACCCTCACGCCTGGGCAACTATCCTCCTCCTCAGAGTTGTGGGTTGACGTGAATCTGGAGTCGCGTCTGGCCGTCAACCTATTCCAGCGCGTGGACGATCAATGGCAGTTCCTTGATCTCAGTCGTCCAGTGCCCTTAACGGTTCCGCCTAGAAGCTCCCAGATGAATGATCCCATTGTGCTAACGCTGGGGATTGAGGCGAAGCAATTTGCTGAAACTAATTGGTCTGGGCTAACGCGTCTAACCGTGCGTCTGCAGGATGAAAAACGCCGAGCGATCGCCACCGATGCGATCGCCTTGCGGGTGGCTCCCTGGCTGATGCTGCCCAATTCTGCCCGCACCACGGATCTTTATATCGGCGTAGGCTACTACGAGAACGACCGAATGCGATCGCAGCTAGAGCGCATTCTGCCGCGATTGGGCGTGACCCTGCATGAGTATGAAAGCGACAACTGGCAGGACATGTGGACCCAGGACATGATGGAAATTGGCTACCAGGAAATACCAGGGCATCCAGGGATGCATGTGGTACTACGCGCCAATCGAGACGATGAACAATATCCCAAAACCTTGCTGGGCCCCGATGTTGGTTATATCACCGTGGGTGAGCCGCGCAATCTAAATGTGGCGGATGAGCTGGCCGACTGGTTTGGCAATCTGGAGGTGACGCCGCCGATTGAGGGGTTTCCCCTAGGGCGATCGTACTATGGTCGCAACACCAAAACCGGGGTTGAGATGCACCCGATGGTCGTAGATTTCCTGCGGCGGCAGGGGGTGCAAACGCCCCTATGGCTGGATACCTCTTGGCTGCTGATTAAGCATGTAGATGAACTGATTAGCTTCGTTCCGGCTCCCGAGGGGCAGCCCTATGTGCTGGTTCACGACATGGAAGACGGGATTAAACTATTGCAGGACTTGCGATCCCAGGGAGCAGGGGAGGAATGGATTGGGGAACCGCCGATCACCGTTAATGAAGCCCTAGAAACCTATCGTTCGATCAGCTCACGGATGCAGCGCTCTGTGCTCGATCGCATCATCCGTATGGTGAAGCAAGACCTGAAGATTGATGAGGATCGGATTATTCGCTTGCCGGTGGTGTTTACGGGGCTGCGCAATGCTTCTACGCTCTGGTCGAATTCGGTGAACTCGGTCTTTATCAACGGTACGCTGATCCTAGGCGATCCCCACGCGCCGCTGGTGAATGGCGAAGACTACATTCAACGGGTGATTCGCCAGCGCTTAGCCCAGGCTAGAATTCGGGTTGAGTTTGTAGATGACACTCCCTACCAGGCCAACCACGGCAATGTCCACTGTGCTACCAACACCAAACGACAGACCCTGCGTCCCCAGTTTTGGTCTTATCTCTCATCCAGTTAGGGGAATATTCAGACAGAGTACACCTGGGATTGATAAGCTAGGGAACGGTCTGCTAGTTCATTCATCATGGCTGAACTAGAGCCTGTGATGTCCCCTGTCGGTATCGCTAGGATTGTCCTGACCTGGGGCGATCGCCCTCTAGGTTGGCTTGCGCATCATTTGCCTGCACCAGCTTCATTGAGGGTAGCGTTAAAGTATTCCATTATCCGCTTCGTGAGGTTAGTTCATGTCATTCATCCGCGAGTTGCACCATCAACTCATCCGTAAGGAGCGATCGGCTGTTGAGATTACCCAGGATGCCCTGGATCGGATCACAGCTTTAGAGCCCCAGCTTCATAGCTTTTTGCACATCACGGCTGAGCTAGCCCTAGAACGCGCCAAGCAGGTCGATCGCCAACTGGCTGCTGGGGAAACCCTAGGGCTCTTGGCGGGTATTCCTATGGGCATCAAAGATAATCTTTGCACCCAGGGAATTCCCACCACCTGCGGATCGCGGATTTTGCAGCAGTTTGTGCCGCCCTACGAGTCTACGGTGACCCAAAAGCTGACGGATGCCGGAGCCATCATGATGGGTAAAACCAACATGGATGAGTTTGCCATGGGTAGCTCGACGGAAAACTCGGCCTATCAACTAACGGCCAATCCTTGGGATCTGGAACGGGTGCCTGGCGGTTCCTCCGGCGGTTCGGCGGCGGCGGTGGCGGCGGGTGAATGTGTGGTGTCCCTTGGGTCGGATACGGGGGGCTCTATTCGTCAGCCTGCGTCCTTCTGCGGTGTGGTGGGCATGAAGCCTACCTATGGGCGGGTGTCTCGCTATGGGCTGGTGGCCTATGCATCTTCGTTGGATCAGATTGGCCCCTTCGGGCGCACGGTGGAAGATGCGGCGATTTTGCTGGAAGCGATCGCTGGCTATGATCCCCAAGATGCGACCAGTCTGAAGGTAGACGTTCCTAGCTATACGGCGGGTTTAACCCCAGAGCTGAAGCCCGGTACCAGGGTTGGCATTATCCAAGAAACCTTTGGTGAAGGGCTCGATCCAGTGGTGGCTGAGGCGGTGCAGGCGGCGGTGCAGCAACTGCAGGCCATGGGGGCGGAGGTCGTTGAAATTTCCTGTCCTAAGTTCCGCTATGGGCTGCCGACCTACTACATCATTGCGCCGTCGGAAGCGTCGGCCAACCTGGCTCGCTACGACGGGGTGAAGTATGGGTTTCGGAGTGATGAAGGCGATAACCTGATCTCGATGTATGCCAAAACGCGGGCAGAGGGCTTTGGCCCCGAGGTGAAGCGCCGGATCATGATCGGCACCTATGCCCTGTCTGCTGGCTATTACGACGCCTACTACCTCAAGGCTCAGAAGGTGCGCACCTTAATTAAGCAAGACTTTGAGCGGGCGTTTGACCAGGTGGACGTGTTGGTCTGCCCCACGGCACCGACAACCGCCTTCAAGGCTGGGGAAAAGGTAGATGATCCCATCAGCATGTATCTGTCGGACTTGATGACCATTCCGGTGAACCTGGCGGGGCTACCGGCCCTAAGCCTACCCTGCGGTTGGGATGCCCAAGGGATGCCCATTGGTCTGCAGTTGATTGGCAATGTTCTGCAAGAAGCATCGCTGCTGCAGGTTGCCTATGCCTATGAGCAGGCCACGGATTGGCACAAACGTCGTCCATCTTTGGATACGGTTGCTTAGGGGCGATCGCGGGTATCCTGTATCCAGATGTTTATCGGGTCGATTGCCATGGTTGATCTCCTGAGCCTGCTGCCGGTAGTGGGTGGTGGTGCTGTTGGGGTAGCTGGGCTATATGGAGCCTTGATGCTGCTGCTGTTTGCCTACCAGCGCCGACTGATCTTTCATCCATCGCCAACGGTGACCCGTACGCCGGCTGACCTAGGCCTGGCCTACGACGTAATCCAGTTGCCCTATGATCAGGGTCGGGAATGGGTGCAGGGCTGGTGGATACCGAGCGATCGCCCCCAAGCTCCCACGGTGCTCTACCTCCATGGCAATGGCATCAATATGGGAGCTAATGTGGATGCGGCGGGGCGGTTCCATGCCCTGGGTCTTTCGGTCTTCATGATCGACTACCGAGGCTATGGTGAAAGTTCTGGTGGGTTTCCCAGTGAGCAACGGGTGTATGACGATGCCGATCGCGCCTGGCATTACCTCACCGACCAGCGCCAGATTGCACCGGAGCAGATGGTGCTCTATGGTCATTCCCTGGGCGGTGCGATCGCCATTGAACTGGCCACGCGCCATCCCGATGCTGGTGGTTTGGTGATCGAAAGTTCCTTTACCTCCATGCGGGAGATGGTCACCCGCGCCACGGTCTACGATCGCCTGTTTCCCATCGATTGGATTTTGACCCAACGCTTTGATTCCCTCACCAAGGTGCGATCGCTGCAGTCTCCGGTGATCTATATCCACGGGACGGCGGATCCAGTGGTGCCTTCCGAGCTCAGCGCCGTCCTGCATGACGCGACGGCAGCTCCGGCGGAGCTGGTCTGGATTCCTGGAGCTGACCACAACAATGTGGCGGAGGTGGGGGGCGATCGCTACCGGGCTGCTTTGATCCAGTGGCTGCGCTCCCATTACCCAAACGCCGGTCTAGATACCTACAAGACCAGCCCTGCCTCCAATGTGGCGTGCTGAAAGCTGTAGCCAGCATCCTTCAGTTTTTGATTAGACACCCGAGCATTGTAGGGACGGGTGCTGGCTTGACTGGCATCCCAGGTGACGGGGGGCAGTTGGTGACGCTGACAGACGAGGTCAATCAACTGCTTGACGGTGGTGGGCGAATCCTGCACAAGATTGTAGATGCCTTGGAAACCCTGCTCCTGGGCCAAGGCGATCGCTCCCACAATGTCGTCTAGGTGAATCCAGTTGCTGGCGTCCTCGCCTGTGCCGGGTCGGGTGGTGCCTGCTGCCCGCTGAAAAATTCTCACCAGGGATCGACCGGGGCCGTAGATGCCGCCTAGGCGAAAGATGCAGACTCGGCGCTGGTCTGTGGCGATGGAGAGGAGAATCTGTTCGGTGTCGGCCAGAATCTTGCCGTTGTCGGTGCTGGGGGCGATCGCCGTGGCTTCGTCTACCCAAGCTCCCTGGCGATCGCCATAGACCGCGTAGCTGCCGGTGTAGATCACCTGGGTGAGCTGGGGCAAGCTGGGCAGCAGATCGGCGAGCACTTGGGCGGTACCCAAATAGGTGTCGGCATAGGCATCGGCGCGCGCTGCTCCCAGGGTGAGCACCAGGGTTTGTTGATCGGTTAGGATCTGAGCAAGGCGTTCCCGCTCATGGCCCCGCACGACGTGAACCTGGTGGGCGATCGCCTCTAGCTCTGGAACCCGCTCTGCACGAGTGGTGGTGGCTGTAACTCGGTAGCCCCCCTGGGTGAAGACGGGAGCGATCGCTTGCCCGACGTATCCACAACCGAGAATGGTGACTGTTTGCATTGATCCTGTGGGATGAACCCCTCCGTCACGTTGGAAAATATGGGATGCTGGGAAAAGATCCAGGGTTGCCTAGAAAGTTAGCTGAGCTCGCCTTGGGTACCCGTAGATATCTTAAGATGGGGGCGATCGCTCTGAACCCCGATCGTCTGTAGCTATCTAGATTGCCCCACGCCACTTCTCTGAAGACCCGCAACCGGTTGTTCCCAATCTTTTCCCGGCGGATCAGGGCATTCAGCCTAACAATCCTGCTAACGATCCTGGAGCTTCCGATATTCCCGATATCAGAGATGGGCGATGAGTGGGCTGATAGTCTGCAACAGACCGGGAGTCAGACCTATGCTGTTTTGTCCGTTTTGGACTCCTTTGTAACGTGCCGTGAAACCAGCTACTCGTGACCCGACAACCGGTGAGACCTCCAGCCATTCCTTAGACTGGCTGCACAACGGCACGTTGATGATGGTCAACGATCGCCGCCGTGGCGGTCTCATTCTGTGCAAAGAGTATTATGCTGAGTTTGCTGGCCCGGGGGCTGCGGTCGGCGGTCTGTTTGATATGGACTGCACGCGGCTGATTCCCGTGGGCACCCTTTCTATCCTGACCCCACCGGATCACGAAGCGCGGCAGCGGGCGTTTAAGATTCGGCGGCAGTGGATTCGCCTCACCCAGCAGTTCACCGACTGTCCGGTACCGCTGCAGCGCGCCCAGATGATTCTCAACCAGTTTGAAACCTACTTTGGCCCTGAAACCGTAGCCGAAGTGCCCGATGATGCGTTCGCGCTCTTGGTGGGCGTTTTACCCTACACGGTGCGCCTGGCCCGCCGGAAGCCGGGGCAGTTGAATGTGAAGCTCAAGGCTGGTGGTTAGTCCTCCCGTTGAAACCAAGCGGCGATCGCCAATCCCAAAGCATCAGCGGCATCATCGGGACGGGGAATGGTGTCGAGGTCTAGCTCTCGGGCGACGGCTTCCTGTACCTCATGCTTGTCGGCATTGCCGTAGCCGGTGAGCGCCTGCTTGACTTGAGCGGGGGTAAATTCTATGAAGGGCACCTGATGCTGGGCCAGCACGAGCATGATCACCCCTCGGGCTTGGGCCACCAAAATGGTGTTGCCCATGCGATAGAAAAAGAGTTTTTCAATGGCTACTAAATCGGGCTGCCATTGGTTGAGCAGGTGGTGCAGGTCGTCATAGATGGTACAAAGGCGATCGCCCACTGCGGTTTTGGCCGGTGTTTGGATCACGCCAAAATCCAAGACAGAGATACTAGAAGCGGCATCTCTGTCTTGGCTGGCGTCACAGGCAATGGCCCCAAACCCCAAAATGGCTAACCCAGGATCAAGTCCTAGAATGCGCCGCGTCATGAGGCTTAGCGTACAGCTCCATTCAGGTGAGCGGCTTCATCGGGATCCGGTAGGCCAAAGATGCGGCTAAAGACTTTGTTGACCTTGTAGCCCGAGTCGATGGATTCTAGCGGATCTTTCCGCAGACGGTGGCGCAGGCAGAGAACAATCACCCGTTGAATATCGTTAACGGTCACTTCCGTCCGACCTTCCAGGGCAGCGATCGCCTTGGCGGCGCGGTTGGTGACAATATCGCCCCGGAGACCGTCCACATCTAGCTCTGCGCAGGCTTGGGAAATATTCACCCGTAAGTCGTGGTCGATGGTGACGGATTTGAGCAACTGCTGGGCCTGGATGAGCTTTTGCTGGAGTTCGGTTTGAGCGTCAGCATAGTCGGTGAGGAAGGCCTGGGGGTCTTGGTCAAATTCCGATCGCTGTTCCACAATCTGCACCCGCAGCGCCGGATCTTTGACCGTGCGAATTTCGGCGTGCATGCCGAAGCGATCGAGCAATTGGGGGCGCAGTTCCCCTTCTTCGGGGTTGCCGGAGCCCACTAGGACAAACTTGGCCGGGTGGCGAATGGAAATGCCTTCCCGCTCCACTGTATTCCAGCCCGAGGCGGCGGAGTCGAGCAGCACGTCTACCAAGTGGTCATCGAGCAGGTTGACTTCATCCACGTAGAGGATGCCCCGGTTGGCCTTGGCCAGCAGTCCTGGTTCAAAGGCTTTGACACCCTCCGCCAGCGCTTTTTCAATATCAATGGTGCCGCAGACTCGGTCTTCAGTTGCGCCCAGCGGTAGGTCTACCATAGGCACTTTTTTGCGAGCTGCAGGCAAGGCTTCCTGCCGATTGAACCGGTCTTGCACCTCATCGCTCATGAGGCTGGCGTCGTAGGGGTCGCTGTTGAAGGGATCGTCAGCTACTACTTCAATCTCGGGGAGTACGTCAGCTAGGGCGCGGATCGTGGTGGACTTTCCAGTGCCGCGATCGCCCATGATCATCACACCGCCAACTTTGGGATCGATGACGTTGAGCAACAGCGCCAACTTCATCTCTTCCTGACCCACGATGGCCGTGAATGGAAAGACAGCGCGACGAGGTGGTGTAGAAACGGGAGGTGCAGAAACAGTTGAAGACACAGGACTTTATTAACCGTCAAAAAGGTTTACATCTATAGGTATCGACCACCGAGTGGACACCCAGAATTTAAGGTGGCGGCAGATCAGCAAGGGCTGGCAGAATCAGTGCGGTTCTGAGACCCAAGAACGGGCCATCTGCACGATTCCTTAACCCATCAACTCCACATCAAAGGAGCGATCGCCTCATCGCCTACCGTTACTTATTGTGACACAGGACGTGCCGCCTGCTTTGCCGTTCAGAACTCTCTGGGCCTAGTCCTCTGAGGCGTCAGTAACCCGCCTAGGTGCTGAAGCGAGAAACCTTGCGTGTTCTGGAATGCCTTGTCGTTCTTCTATCTTCGTTCTTCTGTCTGGCGGTACTAAGGAACGGAGGGTTGCTCTTGGCGTTGACTATGGCGTCGGGCACCGCCTGCTAGGGGTTTAGGGCGATAGCGCTGCAGCGCACTGCGAGGCAGAACCCGCATGACTTCTTCCACGGTGGTTGCCCCGGCAGTAATCTTAGCGATCGCGGCATCGTAGAACGAGCAAAATCGAGTTTCTTGCAGGTAGCGATTCAGCTCGGTCATCGTGCCTTCATAAATGATCTGCCGCAGGGTATCGTCCATGTCAATCAGTTCAATAATGGCTTCCCGCCCGGCATAGCCCGACTGGAAACATCGAGCACAGCCGCGACCTTTGCGCCAGGTTTTAGGATTAATCTGCGATCGCGTCAGACCCAGCATGGCCAACTCCTCATCGGAGGGCGTGTGCGGGGCAGAACAATGGGGGCAAACCCGCCGCACCAAGCGCTGGGCCACAATGCCTAGGAGAGCATCGCTAATCAATCCGGGGTCGGGGCCAATATCTTTCAGGCGAGGGATGGCGCTGGCAGCGTCGTTGGTATGGAGGGTGGTAAAGACTAGGTGTCCCGTCAGAGCTGCGCGTACCGCCGTTTCGGCCGTTTCATGGTCACGAATTTCGCCCACCATGATGATGTCTGGATCCTGACGCAAAATGGCTCGAAGACCCGCCGCAAAGGTCATGCCGGCTGCTTCATGCACCTGGGTTTGGGTAATCCGGTGCAGTACATATTCCACCGGATCTTCCACGGTCACCACGTTGACATGCTCGGTGGCGACGGTTTGCAGGCTGGTGTAGAGGGTGCTGGTTTTGCCAGAGCCGGTGGGGCCAGTGAAAATCACCATGCCCTGGGGTTGCTGTAGCCAGTTTTGGTAGGTGGTGAGGGTTTGGGGCGTGAAGCCCAGTTCTTCAATGCAGGTGAAGGGATTTTCATTGGGCAATAGTCGGATCACGGCCTTTTCTCCGCCCACGCAGGGCAGGGTGCTGACCCGCATATCTAGACCGAGGTTGAGGTCACTGCCGGCGGCATAGCGCTCACCGATGCGAGCATCTTGGGGGCGGCGGCTTTCAGCAATGTCCATATCTGACATGACCTTGAGGGCCACAATCGCCCGTCGGCTGATGTCTGGGGGCAAGGTGGTAATATCCCGCAGGATGCCGTCAATGCGGTAGCGCACCCGCAGCCCTTCCGCCACGGGCTCTAGGTGAATGTCGCTAGCCCGATTGCGCAGGGCCCCAGAAATGATGGTTTTAATGCGGCTGATTTGATCGGCGGCTTTGGATAAATACAGCTCCGTGACTTCGCCAATGTTCTCGGTTTCCACTTCGCCCGTCAGGGGATTGATCAGCGGATCGGAACTAATCACCGATTGATCAAAGTTTTGGCTGTGGTACCAGGCACGATAGCTGCGATCGGCGATCGCAATGATCTTGACGTTGGTAAAGGTGCGATCGCTTAACTGTTGAATCGTTTCGGGCGGCAGATCAATGGGGCTGCCTAGGTAGTAGCAATTGCGCCATAGCAGTAGCGGCATCACCGGCGGTAGGGCGCTGGGGTTAGGAAATTCCCGCAAAAAACGATAGCTAACTTCTGTGTCGAGCAGGCTGAGGTTCACCATGCCCTGGTCATCGACCAAGAGCTGTAGCGCCTGTTCACAGGTGAGGTCTCCATGGCGGAGTTTCTGCCAAGCCGATGAACGGTTAGACGTCGTCTTAGGCATAAATGGCATGATCCGTCGAACATCGTTGAGGACTAGCGGGCCGCCGGTTTTGGTCAGCCTAATCCACTGTCTCCATTGTGACTCACGCCCCCCTAGCGAACTAGGGGGGATTCACACAGAGCAGATGGTGTAGATATAGCCTGATGAGTCTGGATCTAAGACCGCCGCGAACTGCTGGCAGATGAGCGCCGCCGCCGTCTACGACGATTGCTGGAGGCGCTATCGGATGCTTCCGATGAGTCGTCGCCATCGTTGGCGTCACCGTCGTTTTCTGCCTCCGGCTCAGGTTCCGGCGTGTTGCGGAGTATCAGCGTATCTGCGATCGCAGAAGGTTTACTGACGGGTTCTGGTGTATCCATAACCTCGTCATCTACGCCATCTGACGCTGCTTCGCTCGCTGCTTCGATTGCCTCACCAGGCTCTTCCACCGCAATCGGCTCATCAACGCTGCCCAGGCGGTTTTCTTGGCCGGGTAGGGCGATGCTAATGATGGTGTTCTTAGGATCCTTGACCGTGTCAGTGCTCAACACCAGTGGCGAGATGCCCATTAAGGCGTAGATATCCTGCTCTTCCAGGGTCATTTCCACGGAGACGACCTTGGGGGAGGGCGGTGGCGTTTTGTCTCGCCGCCCCGATCGACTGCGGTCAGTGCGGGATTCCGTGGCGCGCTCGCTGCGCTCTGAACGTTCGACCCGCTCATTGCGCTGCTCCGATCGCTCGCTGCGGTCGGCCTGCTCTGTACGAGGCTCTGGCGTACGCTCGCTGCGGTCTGGGCGATCGTTTCGTTCTGGGCGATCGCTGCGGTCAACCTTGATCTCTCGCTTGGCAGGTAGCGGCGTCACCTCTGGAGCGGTGTCTGTATCCCGCGGGGTTAGGGTGACTGCCCTGGTATTGCCTTTGCTGGGGGTATCAACTACTCGGCGGCGACGGCGACGGCGGTTATTGGCGTTGTTGCGTTCGCGGTAGCTGGGATGGTTCACCAAGTCGAGATCTTGACCATCTGCATCAAAATCATCATCGTCGTCGGTGCGATCGCTGCCCTCTCGCAGTTGAGGCGGAGAAGATGGATCGGGAGCGGGGGCTGCATAGTCTCGCCCAACCCCAACTTCCACGATCGTGCGGGTCAGGGGTTCCGTATCCCCCGGCAACTGCACCAGATGACCTAGGCCACCACAGGTAGAACAGGTACGCCCAAACAGCTCGTAGATATTTTGCCCTTGGCGCTTACGGGTGAGTTCCACCAGCCCTAGCTCGGTTAACTGAGCAATTTGCGGGCGAGCTTTATCCGCTCTCAGCGCCTTGTTGAAATGCTCTAGTACCTGAAGCTGATCGCGACGAGAATCCATGTCGATGAAATCTACAATGATCACGCCAGCGATGTTGCGCAGGCGTAGCTGCCGAGCAATTTCCGCCGCAGCCTCGTAGTTCGTCCACAGAACCGTTTCCCGGGCGCTAGACGATCGCGTGAAGGAGCCCGAGTTAACGTCAACAACCGTTAAGGCTTCGGTGGGCTCGATGATGATATATCCCCCAGACGGCAGGTCAACCCGAGGTTTTAGAGCTTCTCGGATGGCCGCATTGACTCGGAAATATTCCAAAATGGAGGTGCGATCGCGGTGGTGATCGATCATCACCCCTTGCAGAGTTTTACCGCCGCTCCAGTTGGTCAAATGCTGCTTGACCCGCTTCAGCCCCGTGTGGGAATCCACCACAATCCGGTTCACATCAGCGCTATGCACATCTCGCAAAACCCGCTGGATGAAATCATCATCCCGGTTGAGCAAGCTGGGGGCGCGGGTAGACATGGCCTCTTGCTGAATGTTCTCCCACTGGCGCTGCAGCAGTTCTAGGTCTTCAATGATGGCATCCTCATCCATGCCTTCCGCTTCCGTGCGCACCAGCAGCCCCATGCCCGCAGGCTTGACCAAAATCGCCAGGGCCCGCAGGCGATTGCGCTCATTTTCGTTGCGAATGCGGCGGGAAAGGTTGACCCCACGCCCAAAGGGCATGAGCACCAAGTAGCGCCCCGGTAGGCTGATGTTACCGGTGAGCCGCGGCCCCTTGTTGCCCGTGGGCTCTTTCATCACCTGCACCAGCACTTTCTGCTGTGGTACAAGCAGATCGGTAATCGGCCCCATGGAGCGTTTCAGCTTCAAGGGCCCTAAATCACTGACATGAATAAATCCGTTGCGTTCCGAATCGCCGATGTTGACAAAGGCAGCGTCAATACCGGGGAGAACGTTTTCTACAATGCCTAGGAAAATATCACTAACCTGATGGCTTCCTGTGGCAACAATTAACTCCTGAATCTGGTCTTCCGAGAAGACCGCAGCCGTTCGATGCTGCTCCGCAATAATAATCTGCTTTGGCATTCAAGTTCCTCAAAAATCTCTAGCACAGGGGGCGCTCACGTCATTAGCGCTTGGCCACTCACTCTGCTGAAGTAGAAATTGACTCAACCAAAAATCTTGACCGCAGTGGTGACGGGAGGCGACGAAGCTGCTCCTCAATCGAACAACTATCCGGAGGAATGCACGGGTGATACGACCTGCGTCCTGCCGATAGGCTCCTTCAATGGCAACGACCCAACCGGGTTGCTGCACACACCAAAACATGAATCAAGAATATGGGTTACTCAGCGACGATCGCCCTTAAATATCAGACACCCAGTCTTAATCTAACGTTCGCAAAAAGCTTGGCAGAAGCGAACCTAATTGGCTCTACCGTTAATCGAATCGTCGAAGAACCGCAGGATAGTCAATTCGCAACCGCTTCTCATATGTCAAGCATTATAGCGTGGCAATCGAACAGCGCTATCAAAAAAGGTTAATTTTGGCTGAAAATTTCACAATCAGGTGGGTGACCCCGTGGCTCAACCATCGCGTCAGACAGCGCGGCTGTGCTTAGTAGTCAATGGTCTTTTACCCGTCGAGTCCGGCTTCGAGCTAGATCTCGCTGGGAGGGTTGGATCTGGTGTTAGACGATGACGCGTCTGACAGGATCAATTGGTTGCGGTGAGCGTGGTGAAGATGCACCGGGCAGGATGCAACCTGTTCGAGCATCACCACCAAATGCTCCGGGCGGAGAAGGGTGCCATCATTTCGGCAACTGCCTCGGTAGCGCAAAATGGCTAGGGAGGAATCAGTGAGCCGTTGGGGTATCGCATTCGGCACGGATTCAGACTGGGGAGATACCCACTCCAACTCGTGGAGGCGATCGCGTAGATTAACGAGCTTGGTTTTACCTGACTTGGTGGTATGGTTCATGGTCAGCTCAGACGCAGAGCAAACCGCGCTGATCCAGGAACTCCAGTCAGGGTCTTGACCTGCCGTTGTATCTGCGCTCACCCAGACATAATACTCCGCTTGCTCAAGGAGTTGAGTGGCTGCACCAGCCGCTAAGGGGACTGCTTCGGCTCGGTAGATCGGTAAGTCGGCGGGAAGCTGAGCTGCCAAGGCTGCTTGGAAGTCTTCCGCGGGCATGGGCTGGGTAAGCTCAAAGTCCACAATCTCACTAGAGCTTGTGGCTCCGAGGGGGAGGGCATTGGCAGGTGAAATCCTGGGCCCTGGGTGATACCCACCGGTAAATGAAATAGGCAGCGCCGCCCGTCGCAGTGCTCGATCAAAGAGTCGCACCAAGTCTAAGTGACTGAGCAGTGCCATGGTTCCCTGTTTCCCAAACCATAGCCGAATCCGTTGCTGGCGGGCTGTATTGGGGACAAAATGTCCCGCAAAGTCTGGAATGGGTGGTGGGGGAACTACTACATTATGCCCGAAGTCGGTGCCACATACCCCACAATGGGAACATCCGTCAAATGAACAATCGGGAACGGTTGCTGCTTCAAGGGCGCGTTGCAGGTCGTCGATCAGCCATTGTTTATCAATGCCGGTATCGATGTGATCCCAGGGCAGAGGGGCTTCTAGGTTGGTTGAGCCCTGCTCGCTGGGATGCTGTTCATCGGCGAAAATATTCCATTCGCCCTGTTCAACTTGGCGATATTTCCAACTGAGTCCGGCTTCGTCGATGGCTGTTGTCCAGGCTTCGAAGGCGCGATCGAGGCTTTCCCACCAAGCATCCATACCGGCTCCCAGTTCCCAGGCGCGGCGGACGACGGCACCTAGACGGCGATCGCCCCGGCCGACAAAGTCTTCCATGGCGGAAATACGCACATCGGTGAAATTGACCTTGAGGCCGCGAATGGTGCGAAATTCGTCATGAAGGAGCGATCGCTTGCGGCTGAACTCGGTCGTGGAAACCGAGTGCCACTGGAAGGGCGTGTGGGGTTTGGGGGTGAAGTTGGAAATGGTGACGTTGAAGTTGAGCGGCTTCCGGTGTTTGTTTTGGCATTCGCGCTTTAGCCAGCGAATGGTTTCGGCAATACCGAGGACATCGGCGTCGGTTTCCCCTGGCAGACCGATCATGAAATAGAGTTTCACCTTGCTCCAACCCTGCTCATAGGCGGATTTCACGCCGCGCAGCAGTTCTTCATTGGTCAGCCCTTTGTTGACGATGTCGCGCATCCGTTGGGTGCCGGCCTCTGGAGCAAAGGTGAGCCCGCTTTGCCGGGTGCCGCCGATGATATTGCCAATATTTTCATCAAAGCGATCGACCCGCTGGCTGGGCAGGGATAGAGAAATATTGTCGTCCTTGAGGCGATTTTTCAGCTCAACGCCCAGGGCCGGCAGCGCTAGGTAGTCGGAGCAGCTCAGGGAGAGCAGGGAGAATTCATTGTATCCCGTGGCTCTCATGCCCGTTTCGATGGCGTCTACAACTTGCTCTGGCGCTACATCTCGGGCGGGACGGGTTAACATGCCGGGCTGGCAAAAACGACAGCCGCGCGTGCAGCCCCGGCGAATTTCAATGGTGAGGCGATCGTGAACCGTTTCCACGTAGGGCACCAGCCCGATGGAGTAGGCGGGAATGGGGGTGGCAACCCGGCGCAGGATCCGCGGCGGCACGTCGGGGCGATTGGGATGCACCGAGCCGTCGTCGGCCATGTCGTAGAACTGCGGTACATAAACCCCTGGCACCTGAGCCAGATCGAGCAGCAGCTCCGTCCGGCTGAGCCCAGCGGCTTTACCTTCGTCTAAAATCAGACCAATTTCTGGCAGGAGCTCTTCCCCGTCACCGAGGGCAATAAAGTCAAAAAAGTCGGCGTAGGGCTCGGGATTGGAGGTAGCGGTTTGCCCTCCTGCAAAAATGAGGGGATAGCTGCCCTGCTCAACGTTCCAATCACCGTCAGCCTGTCGTGCTTGCCAGGTGAGAGGAATGCCAGCCAAGTCCAGCATTTCTAGAATATTGGTGGCTCCTAGCTCATAGCTGAGGCTGAAGCCAAGGATGTCAAACTCAGGGAGCGATCGCTTTGACTCAACCCCAAACAGCGGTGTCTGGCTATCGCGCAGAGCGGCGGCTAGGTCTGGGGCGGGTAGGTAGGCGCGATCGCACAACTGCCGAGGTTGGGCGTTGATAATGCTGTAAAGAATAATGTGCCCGAGGTTAGATGCACCCACCTCATACACCTCGGGGTAGGTCAGCACCCAGCGAATATGGGCAGACTGCCAAGGTTTATGCACCGCGCCGAGTTCGTTGCCAAGATAACGAGCTGGACGGGCAATATTGGGGGTGATGAGGGATTCAACTGCGATCGCCACGATTTCTACTACCAGACAAGAGCTAACATCTGTAACCGACTGTTACCTCCTCACTATACCGAATTGCTTGGATGGGGAAACCTCGGTTCTAGGGGCGATCGCTGCCGGCACCTCGGGAAACAGCACACCTCGGCTTAGGCGGCTAAGGGTTTAGCAGGTAGCTCTTCGTTGTTGAACACAAAAATGCGATCGAGCTGGGTGAGTTCAAACACAATGCGTACGGATGACGAGACATTGCAGAGATAGAACTCACGGTTTAAGGACTGGGCCCGGGTCAACCCTGTCACCAGCGCCATGAGACCAGCGCTATCGAGGGAGGTGACCTCAGCCATATCGATCCAAATGTCTGCCGATGATGCCGCGATCGCTGCCATCAGGTCAGCTTGAAACACGGGAGCAGTGGAAACATCGAGAACGTCGGGGGGCTGGATGACCATAGGCTGGACAGTAGAGACGACAACGCTCATACGTATTATCCTCACACTTTAAACGGTCTGACCTAGGCTAGGATTTGAGTACCTATGTTCTAGATCATGGACATGTTCGCAACTATAACTATCTTGATGACGAATTGTCACGATTTTAGTTCAAAGTTTGCGATCGCTTTACAAAAGCGTACAAGTTGTTAAAGTCTCTAGCAAGTTCCGGGATTGAGCAGTGTGCAAGGCTACAAAATCAGCCCAAGGCCTTGGGTGAGAAAGGCTGAACAGCCTAGTATCGCTTGTCTTAGAGGCTGTCTAAGGCTTGTTCAACGGCGTTGGAGAAGGTCTGGAGAATGGTAACGCGGGCGTAGTATTTATCATTGGCGGCGATGCTGTGCCAGGGTGCCATGGGCGTATGGGTGCGCTGCAGGGCTTGATTGACCGCTACTTCGTAGAGGGGCCAGCGATCGCGATTGCGCCAATCTTCTTCGGTGAGTTTGTGCTGCTTAAAGGGATCCTTTTCGCGGTCTTGAAAGCGCTGGAGCTGCTCCTCGGGGCTGATGTGCAGCCAAAACTTCAGCAAGACATAGCCCGCGATCACCAATTGGGATTCAAATTCATTGATTTCCTTGTAGGCCCGCCGCCATTCTGCATCGGTGGCAAATCCTTCCACCCGTTCCACCAACACCCGTCCATACCAACTGCGGTCAAAAATGCCGATGGTGCCTGCGGTGGGCAGTTTTCGCCAAAAGCGCCAGAGATATTGTCGGGCTTTTTCCTCGTCGGTGGGGGCGGCGAAGGGTTGAACGCTATAGCTACGGGGATCGAGGGTGTCGGTCAAGCGTTTGATGGCTCCACCTTTGCCCGACGCATCCCAGCCTTCAAAAATCGCCAGCACGGGGATTTGATGTTTATGGATTTTCAACTGCAGCTTGCGCAACCGAATTTGTTCGGTTTTGAGCTGATGTTTGTATTCGTCTTCGGACAGACTGCGGCTGAGATCGACGCGGGCTAAGACATTGGGTTCCGTCGGGTCGAGATGCGACTGGGGCGGAAGCTGGATGGGTGGCGGAGCAACTTGGCGGCGATCGAGCATTTCGGTCATCAGAGCTGCCACATGGCTGAGCACCTTAACCCTAGCCCAGCGCTGACAGTCGCCTTCCACTAAAGTCCAAGGGGCTGGGCCGGTGCTGGTGTGGATGAACATGTCTTCAGCTAGGGCCGTGTACTCGTGATATTTTTTTTGCTGCTTCCAGTCTTCTGGCCGCACCCGCCAAGCATCCAGGGGATCCTTGGCATATTTTTTCAGGCGAGACTTCAGCTCCGGCTTGCTGAGGTGAACCCAAAATTTAGCGATCGCCACCCCGTCATCGGTAAGCTGACGCTCGAAGGCATTAATTTGCCGCATGCGGCTGAGCACCTGATCCCCCTCCACCCGCTCAAACAGCCGGTCTTCCAGCACATGGGTATACCAACTATGATAAAACACGCCGATATTGCCGGTCGGAGGCAGCTTTTGCCAAAATCGCCAAAGAAATGGGTACTGTTTTTCCAGATCAGAGGGTTCGAGGATGGGATAGACCGCAAAACCTCGGGGATCCATGCAGTTGGCTAGCTTTTTGACCAGATTGCCCTTCCCTGCGGCTGCCCAGCCTTCTAAGACCAGCACCACAGTGAGACCTTGTTCCCAGCAGGCATTTTGCAGCGATCGCAGTTGGATCATCAACGCCTGCATTTGGCTGCGGTAGGTATCTTTGTCGAGGGAAACTGAGAGGTCGAGGGTATCCAGCATGGGCACAACTGAGGGGGAGAAGGGACAGGTTTTCAGTATGGCATTGTCTTTTTATAGTCGTGGTGTCTTGTCATGCCAATTCATGACGCCCTCTCAGGTGAACAATGGTGCTGCAGGTCAGGGCGACGGGATGGAGAGATGGAAGGTAGACGAAGGGCGATCGCTCTCCCAGTCCATCAGATCCAGATCGTTATATGGCCCCAATCTGGATGTAGCCCTAATCTGAGACAGCCCCCGGCAAGGGGATCTGTTAAAATCAAGCGATAGCAGGCACCGGTAGCCCCATGGTCTACGTTCCCTGCCCCAGTCTGTCGTCCGAGGGGCGATCGCCTCATGGTTGTCCCGTCAAGAAGACGGTTATAATCGGCGTCCCCTTGCCCCATTCAAGTCGCTCACTTGAGACACCTATGCCCAGAACACAACGCAACGATAACTTTATTGACCAGACCTTTACGGTCATGGCAGACATGATTTTGAAAATGCTGCCGACCAACCAACGGTCTAAAGAAGCCTTTGCCTACTATCGAGACGGTATGTCGGCCCAAGGGGATGGGGAATATGCTGAAGCCATGTCCAACTATGAAGAGGCCTTGCGCCTAGAGCAGGATCCCTTCGATCGCAGCTTTGTGCTGTACAACATGGGGCTGATCCACGCCAGCAATGGTGAACATGATCGCGCCCTCGATCGCTACACCGAAGCCCTAGAATGTAACCCCCGCATGACCCAGGCGCTCAACAACATTGCCGTGATTTATCACTACCTGGGAGAACAGGCCGAGCTAGCCGGCCGCAAAGACGATGCCGAGCAATGGTATGAACAAGCGGCAGAATTCTGGCAGCGGGCCATTCGCCTAGCGCCCAATAACTACATCGAAGCGCAAAACTGGCTGAAAACCACAGGCCGCGCCAAAATTGACGTTTACTTTTAAGGCTGCCCAAGCTTTCCCTGTCATGTCTAACATTACCCAAGACGAAGTACGCAAAGTGGCGCACCTAGCTCGCCTAGAGCTATTGCCCGACGAGGAAGCCGCCCTCACCACCCAGCTCAGCAATATCCTGGACTACGTAGAACAGTTGAGCGAGCTGGATACCCAGGATGTTGAGCCAACCACTCGGGCGATCGAGGTGAGCAACGTCACCCGTCTGGATCACCTGCAGACCTGTACCGATCGCTCAGCTATTCTCAACTGCGCCCCCGATCGCGATGATGACTTCTTCAAAGTTCCTCAGATCATGGCGGACGAATAGCGATCGCCCTAGCCGAGAGCCCTCTGCCTATCCCTATGGAAAAGCTTCTGTTTAGTGATAAAGACCTGGTGTCTGTCCGGGCCTTGTTTTTGGGCGAAAGCCTAGACCTAAAACTCCTGGAAAAGACCGATCCCCTGGCCATCGATCCTCTCGTTGTGTCGGCGGGGGATAACGGCTGTGCTGTCCTGTTTCGATATGGAGCAGCGGTGCTGTTTGGGCTCGATCCCCTAGAGCAAGTAACCTTTCTCCAGCAACTGGATACCTTGGTGGTCAAACCTCTGCCCAATCCGGCTACGGAGGACGTTAACCTACGCCTTGATACGACCGGTGTAGGACGGGTTGAGAATGATGTCATCTGGCTATCGAGTTTTAGCGTAGAGCAACTGCAGCTCGTCGCCGATGTTCTGGCCAAAAGTGTGGTGCTGGAGCACTACGAAGACGGCACCGCCAGAATTTTTGATCAGATTGAACCCTTTGCCAATAGCCTACAGCTCACTGCTAAAAACGCCAGTATGGGCAAGGAGCTGCTGCGGCAAATTGGGCGCACCCTATCCATTCAAAATCGGATTGTGGGACGGGTGGAGATTATTGACAAGCCCGAACTGCTCTGGGATGCCCCCGAGCTGGAACGTATTTACCTGCGCCTAGAAGATGAATATGAGATCCGGGAGCGCAACCAAGCCTTAGAACGTAAGCTAGATCTGATTTCCCGCACCGCCGAAACGGCCCTTGAACTGCTGCAGTACAACACCAGTCATCGGGTGGAATGGTACATCGTCATTTTGATCGTGGTGGAAATTTTGCTGTCGCTGTACGAACTGTTTGGCCCTCCTGCTATGCCTTAATCCATGGCGTAGAGCTATTGGAAGATCGGCTCCGTTTCAGGACGGAAGATGAAGTCGTAGTCAAAGTGCAGCGAGTTGATGTGACGGATAATTGAAAATCCAAAGTTCGTCACTGTGTCGGTGGTAAAGGTGGCGATGACCAGCTCGATCAGTTTCTTGTCGGATAGCTCTGGCTTTTGTACAAAGTAGTTGCGGCGGGCGAAGAAAATGCCTTCGTCGCGAGGCACCACAATGCCATTCACCCGATGAGCATGTTGAATCGGTTTGATATAGAGGGTAATAAACTCCTCTTGGTTGCGCTGTAGGCGGTAGAGGCGTTCGTGCTCCAGCCAGCTCATGCAGAACATCATTTTGAGCAGTTCAAATCCCAAAATGTAGTTGAAGACGTTGTTGCGCTCTTCGGCACTGAGCACAAGCTTCAGGGCCGATTCTAGATACATATCTGGCTGGCGGCGCGTGTCTTGGGCAGAGTGGATGTAGAACTGACGAATGTAGCTGCGCAGGAGAGCTTCATCCAATTCTGTATGGATATGAAAGTCCCGGAGGTATTGGGTGACGCGGTTCTGGGTGTCGCGATCGTCCAACTTGCGAGACACCAGCCCATCGGCGGTATATTCGTCTAAAAATTCGGCTTGCACATCGGGCGACGATACCCGCATGAGATGGCAGAGCAGCAAAACGTAGCGGCGCTGATGCCACGGCAGGCTTTCAAACCAATCCTTTGCCTCCGGTGGCAGTTTGCCGAAAATGCTTCCAATTTGTAGGATTTCAGGTGTTAACTTGCCATCATCTGACAGGTACATAGCCACGGTAATCCATCAACTAAGTCTTGAGGATACTCAACAATGACACACTTTTGTCTCAGTGAAAGGACGGAATTTAACATGATGACAACGATGTGACGAGTCCGCCTAGTGCGGGCAGATTGGGAATCCCCGCGCCTTCAGTCCGGGGAGGATGTCAAAACTATGTGACTCTGCAATCCGATCGCTCTCCCGCCCTATCTAGCAACCACTGGGTTTATTAGCCCTAGTTGTTTAGCTTATGGAAGCCCAGGTGGTGAACTCCTGGGGCTGCCCAATGGCTTGTCTCTGACGCAGGGGTATCTAAATCCTAGTCAATTTGAACAATCTTGAGGTGGAATACTCCACCTCAATGGGATGGCTTATGGGTTCGATGGGGACGCTCCATGCAGCTTAGCCCACTCCTGGCGCAGATCGTCCACGGTGAAGATGGCCTCGAAGTGGAGCTGGTGCTGTTCGTACAGCTCGCGGCCGCCCTGGTTGCGATCGACCAAGGCCAAGACCCGATCCACCTGATAGCCATGGCTGCGTAGACGGTCTACGGCTTTGAGGGCCGACTGTCCTGTGGTCACCACGTCTTCTAGGACAACGACTGGACTGCCAGCCGGCAGGGGCAAGCCTTCAATATAGGCCTGGGTGCCGTGGCCCTTGGCTTCTTTGCGCACAATCAGCGCCGCCAGCGATCGCCCCTCATAGCCCGCGACCACACTGACGGCAGTCACCATGGGGTCGGCTCCTAGCGTCAGCCCCGCCACGGCGATCGCCTGGTCTGGAATTGAGGCCAAGAGCACCCGCCCCACAGCGATCGCCCCTTGGGGATGGAGGGTGACCTGTTTACCATTGATGTAGTAATCCGTATGTTGACCGGAGGTGAGCAAAAAGTCGCCTTCGCGATAGGCCACCTGGCAAATCAGGGTCAGCAAATAGGCCCGCAGATCGTTGATGGGAGCCGTCGTCAGGGACAGAGTAGGCTCGGTTTGAAACTGAATATCTGGCATCGGAGAAAAGAAGAGGGAATACAATAGGTTGCCACGGGCGATCGCTCCCCGGATCAACCTCTGGGGTGACCGCCAGGTATTGGACTGCAGCATCAACCGGCACCATCAACCTGTGGCCGATCCATGGGCAAGGATAGCAGCGATCGCATTCTTTCAATCCTAATCGGGAATGCCTCGTGATAAACGTTGAATCCAGGGTGCAGGAGTTGAACCCGCCTAAAGCGAATTATGAGTTCGCTGCCTAATCCGCTCGGCCAACCCTGGGATAGACCAATATGGTTCTCATTTTAACCCGTGCGTGCAGTGGGTGTTGATCTGGTTTTCATCAGATAGTGCGTAGCATCTTCGACCAGTAGTTGCTATGCTCGTAGGCCTAGTGCCCTAAGCTGCCGATACCCACTATCTTGAAACATGCGCAGGATTGTTAGGATGCGTTGGCGATCGCATCACGCATCCTGGCTAAGGGGTTGCAGCGCGTTACGCTTCGCTAACACACTCTACTGGCAAAACACAGCTAAAAAGATGCATTAGGGAATACTTGCAAGCCTTGTTGAAAGGTGGTTTCCAGGTTTTTCTAATACACTACATTAGATGTGTCATGCCACTACATCCCATGTTGCATCCTCATTAAATTGGTGTAAGGCTCTCCTTGGCTGACCGGGCTGGCTGTGTGTTGTGCCACTCCCCATCCCTATCATTTTTAATGTCCCCCATGATCAGAATTAACCCGACGCTTGGATTAACCCTCATTTTGCTCTCCATGATGATTGGTGCTGGGGTCGTCAGTGGCTCCTGGGGCTATACCCTAGGACGGGAAGCGCTGCGCGGTGTCACCCAACCCGAAACTCGTCCGGGGCAAGTGGGTGCCAGTGATGGTGAAAGTGCCCCCCAGAGTGGTCTCGCCATTCTCAATGAAGACGAGTTAATCAACAACGCAAAAAGCCGTATGGCTGGCAATACGCCCACCGCCGCAGTAACGTCGCCAGCGGCATCGCCAGTGTCTGAGCCTCCGGCCAGTGAGCCATCTCGTGAGCCAGTGATGGGGGCGGAGGAACCCTCTGAAGATAATCAGATCACGGCAGAGCCTTTTCCAGATGAGCCGGTGGATGGACAGGCTGCGACGCCTGTGAATGACCTATCTGAGCCATCTCCAGCGGAGAACAACTGGGTGGATGAGCCAGAGGTGCTGGAGGAACCATCTTTTTCCAATGAGGGCGAAGGACTTGAGCCACCGGGTGAAGGCTTTTGAAGATGTCGTCTGAGCATCCCCAGACGGATGCTTCACAATTGGATAGCCATGATAGAGCGTCCTGCTGTAGAGTTCAGCTAGGACGTGGTTCTGTATGCCTCAACGTCTAACTTATGGTGCTGCTCTTGTTTGGTGACTTGGTATAACACGCTTCCTGCCTCCTCTGTGTTCATCATGCCTCAACCTTTTTGTGTCATGACCGCTGTATCTCCTGTGCCCTTGACGGCCACGGATGCAGGTATGCGGTTATTGCTCGTCCTGCTGTTGATCTCTATCAACGGTTTTTTTGTCGCAGCAGAGTTTTCCATTGTTTCCGTGCGGCGATCGCGGATTAATCAACTGGTGTCTGCGGGTGATGTGCAGGCGAAAACTGTTCAAGATTTGCAGCGCAGCATTGAGCGACTCTTATCCACAACCCAGCTGGGCATTACCCTATCGAGTTTGGCCCTAGGCTGGATTGGGGAAAGTACCATGGCGACCTTGCTGGTGCGCTCCATGGCAGTCTCGCCCTTGCCCAGCCCCATCAGCTACTTTTTGTCCCATTCCATTGCGGTTCCCCTAGCTTTTCTGTTAATTGCCTACCTGCAAATTGTTTTAGGAGAACTCTGTCCTAAAGCTGTAGCGATGCTGTACGCGGAGCAGATCTCGCGATTTTTGGGAACGCCTAGTTTGGCGATCGCCCGTATTTTTAATCCGTTTATTTGGATTCTCAATCAATCCACGCGCTGGCTGCTGCGGCTGGTGGGGATTCAATATACAGGACAGGTTTGGTCCAACCGTTTGACCCCAGAGGAACTGCATTTGATCATCAACACCTCGGCAGAATCGCCAGGACTGGAGGCAGAAGAGCGGCAGTTACTCAGCAACGTGTTTGAATTTGGCGAAGTGACGGCGGGGGAAGTGATGGTGCCGCGCACCAGTATTGTTGAACTTCCTAAAGATGCCACCTTCCGTACTTTGCTGGGGGAGGTCGCCGAGTCGGGGCACTCCCGGTACCCTGTGACAGGGGAGTCGTTGGATGACGTCTGTGGCGTGATTTACTTTAAGGAATTGGCAGAACCCTTGGCCCAGGGGCACCTTACCCTGGATAGCCCCATTCAAGATTGGATTCGTCCTGCACGCTTTGTTCCCGAATATACACCCCTGAATGAGCTACTGCACTTGATGCAGCGATCGGGGCAGGCCATGGTGATGGTGGTGGATGAATTTGGCGGAACGGCTGGCCTGCTCACGCTCCAAGATGTGATTAACGAGATTATTGGAGACCCACCGGAGCGCGAAAGTTCTGAAGATCCGGAGATGCAGATTGTGGACGATCGCACCGTGATGGTGCAGGCTCAAATGGATTTGGAGGAGGTCAATGATCTCTTGAATTTTGACCTGCCGTTTACGGAAGAGTACCAAACCTTGGGGGGGTTTATTATTTACCATCTGCAAAAAATTCCGCCCCAAGGAGAAACTTTTATCTACGGCAAGCTGGAGTTCACGATTTGCTCCGCCGAGGGCCCGCGCCTCCACCATGTGCAAATTCGTCGCTTAGACCTAAGCGTTCCTGATGAACTGATTGAGGATCACTCCCCTCAAGAGAGCGATCGCTCGTCTGGTGACGATACCCATTTTTCGGGTCTTGATTCGGAACCGGACGAAGATTCTTCGCCGCTCTAGGGTTGGGAAGGTTTCGGCCTTTCTACCTAGAGGGTTTGGGTGCGAGAGGGGCGATCGCCATCGAGCCTGGGGGAACTGTGTATGATAAGTTTTATGACGGTATTCTAATCGAGGGGTAGATCGTATGAGTTTTGAAATTCCAGAATCGATTAAAGTGTGGAGCCAGTTTTTCCACCCGATTTTGATGTGGGTGCTGTTTGGTCTCACGATTTATGCGCTGTACCTTGGGGTGCAAATTCGTCGTACCCGCGCGGCGGAGGGAGACGCGAAGAAAGAACTGATCAAAGGCAAGTTTAATGTCAAGCACCATCAAATTGGGGCGGTGCTTTTAGCCCTGATGGTGTTGGGCACCATTGGCGGTATGGGGGTGACCTACATCAACAACGGTAAGCTGTTTGTGGGCCCTCACCTGTTGGCTGGCTTAGGCATGACGGGCTTGATTGCGACATCGGCGGCCCTGTCACCATTTATGCAAAAGGGGCAAGGCTGGGCCCGCTATACCCATATTGCCCTGAACGTTGGCTTGGTGGGGCTCTTTGGTTGGCAGGCGCTGACGGGGATGCAAATTGTGCAGCGTCTCATCGAAAAACTATAGCTCGGCGAGGGGATGGGCTAGGGATCTGGCGATCTAGCTAGCCTTGCTGGTTCAACCCTTGGGCGATCGCTCTAGCAGGAAGCGATCGCCTTATTGTTTGGGCTACAGCCTAAGACTAGTTAATGCCACTATCGGGCATGGTGCCGGTGCGTACTGAGATGGTTTCCAGCTCGCCATTGCGGTTGATGCCAATCTCAATATCTTCGTCAACGCCACTGAGCTCGACCTGGGCCTGCACGTCAGTGGCTGTGGTTACAGGTACGTCATTCATGCTGAGAATGACATCTCCAGTCCGCAGTCCGGCATTATCTGCGGGGGTATCTGGCATCACCTTAATGATCACGACGCCTTCGTCGAGATCGTCATCGATCTGGATCGTTGGATCGTTAGACACCTGAGCCTTAAAGTTGTCGTCTAGGTCAACCATCTGAATGCCCAAGAAGGGATGTTCAACCCGACCTGTTTCCACTAACTGCTGGGCAACTCGCAGAGCCGTTTCAATCGGAATGGCAAATCCAAGACCTTGGGCGTTGGCGCGAATGGCCGTGTTGATACCAATCACTTCGCCGCGATCGTTGAGCAAGGGGCCGCCTGAATTGCCTGGATTGATAGCAGCATCGGTTTGGATGAATCGTACCCGCTTATCGGGAATGCCAATCTGGGAACTGGAGCGTCCGGTGGCGCTGATGATGCCGGCGGTGACCGTGTTATCTAACCCTAGGGGGTTGCCAATGGCGATCGCCCATTGTCCTGGAATCAGGGTTTCGGAGTTGCCTAGGGTGACAGTGGGCAAATCAACCGCATCAATTTTGATCACAGCAATATCGGTGACTGGATCGGTGCCAAGGACTTCTCCCTGAAAGGTACGCCCATCCTTGAGCGTGACTTCAACGGTGTCGGCCCCTTCAACGACGTGGGCATTGGTAATCAGTTGCCCATCAGCACTGAGGATAAATCCGGAGCCTGTTCCCTCTTGAATGCGCTCTTCGGGCAAGGGGAGAGTGTCGTCTTCAAAGAAGCGGCGCAGGGGATTGGGGAAGCCGTCAGGAATGCCGGATGCAACACGACGAGAGGCATTGATGCGCACAACGGCCGGCCCAACTTTCTCCACGGCATCGGCAATGAAATTGGGATTGTTGTTGACAGCGGCAATTGAAGGACTGATCGCTTCAGTGGGCTCGGGACGGGCAGCAAGCGGTGTAATGGTTTCAGTCTCAGCGGTCTCGGATACGCTTGGATTCAGGGTTTCTTGCCTGGCATTGAGGTATTGGTTGCCGGCCCAGCCTGCACCCCCCCCAGCGGCTAGGAGAATGAGATAAATCCCAAGTTGTCGAGTCAATGTGCCCATAGTTCTTGCCCATCGGTGTACTCACCGCATCTCTATGGCACAAGTCTAGCGAATTTTCGAGGCAGGTCAGGGGTGTAATTGCCGAAGGATCTGCGCCTGTCCGGATGGATCGGGTGGTGGTGGGTAGGACTGTCCTAGTGCTCTCTAGGCTGGGTTGGCGATCGCTCGCCCCAAGGTTTGACGGCTGGACGCTATGCCTGGGAAGTCTTGTAAGCCGTTCTGCTGGCATAGGCTGGCCATCGTTGCTGGATGCATTCGATATGATGAAATGGGAGACACAGTTCGGGGTTAGTATGTGGGGTCAGTACAATGCGACGACGTAGACCATATCAACAGTTGGGCAGCATCGCCGTTCTCCTAGGGTTGGCTATGGGGAGTGGGCAAGCGATCGCTCAAGACATCCCTGCCGGTGACCCTGAGACGCTGTGTGGCCTGCCGGCCCTAGCGCGGATTCAAACCCATGTGGTGCAGCCGGGGGAAACCCTAGAAGCGATCGCTGCGCAGTATGGCTTGATTCCATCGACGCTGATGGGCTTAAATCCAGCCTTGCAGCAGGGCAATGTATCTAACGGTATGTCTCTACAGATTCCGCCCTACAACGGTATTCGGGTGACGGTGCCCAGCGGCACCACCTGGCAAGATGTGTCTCGTCAATATAATGTGCGAGCTGACGTGCTGTTTGAGGTGAATGGCTGTGTGCGATCGCCTGCCGCTATGGCCTTCATCCCTGGCGTCAACTGGTCACCAAGCTCTGCCGCCACGCCTTCTACCCTGGATGATTCACCGATCAACGGCTATCCCCTCTCCGAGCCTGTCGAGGTGGCAGTGGGCTATGGCTGGCAAATTGACCCGATCAGTGGGGAGGTTGTCTTTCACAGCGGTGTGGATTTGGCGGCGGCTTCCGGAACGTCGGTGTTGGCAGTGGGATCTGGCACCGTGGCCTTTGCTGCCGAGCAAGGTAACTACGGCAACTTAGTGGTGATTAACCATAGCCAAGGGCTGCAAACCCGCTATGCGCAGCTTGATGGTATTCAGGTCACCGTAGGGCAGCAGGTACGGCAGGGGCAACAGGTGGGTACGGTGGGGGAGACTGGTCTCGTCTCCTTTCCGCACCTGCATTTTGAAGTGCGTACCAATTCTGATCTAGGGTGGGTGGCGCAGAATCCGGCGAACTATGTTCCCCAAACGTCCTTGGTGCGTCGCTAGAAGTCATCCAGCACCGAGGGATCCACGTTGGTATGGTCAATCACGTCTTTCAACGATAGGGGTCTCACCGGTGCGGGATCGGCAGGCGTTTCCCGAGAGATGTCTGACCGAGAGGAACTGCGTTCTGCTGGACTGGGGGGCAGCGTGCGCATGTCCAATGGCTCACTGCCTTCGCCTAAAAAGTGCTTACGAATTTGGAAAATGCGAAACTCTAGTTCCTCGATCGCTCCCTGGGCCAGCGATCGCAGCTCTTCTTCTGAAAGTTCTCCCTCATAGACCCAGGGCACGTAGTAGGCCTTGGTCGCCCGCACAATCGCGTCTCGATAGTTGAGCAGCTTATGTTCCTTGAGGTAGTCCAGCAATCGTCCTTCAACCGTGTGTGCCTCGGCTTCAAACCGAATCGAAATTCGTTTCCGTGCCACCACCGCTAACCTCCTGCCTTGGCTGGTTTGTGAAATTTCAGAGCCATCCACTTTGCGCCACCATAGCAATCGCTAAAGCGGATTTGCTCAATCTCCGATGGCAGACTTAGCGCGCCGGCCACCTCTTCTTTGAGATGATCAAGCCAGTTGACGGTGCAAAAGGCGGATCGATCCTCAAAATATTCTTCTAGATCGGCCTGTAGGATAGCCGCTACGCCGCCGCTGATCAGCACTTCATAATGGGGGACATCCACCGCCGCAAACCATTCATCGAGACGGTGCTTCACCAGATCCCAATAGTAGGCCTTGGCTTGCTCAAAGCGATCGCTCAATCGATAGACCTGCCCTGGACGAGACGGGAAGGTGACACTGCCCATCCCTTTGATCAAGGCTTCATAGAGGAAGGGATCATCGGAGTTGCAGGGCATATCTTGGGAAATGGCGACCAGAACCTGCTGGAAGCCCAGACGCTCTGTGCTGCTCGGTTCACCCCGAGGCGGTTTCCCTTCCCGGAAAAAGAGAAAACTTAGGTCACGATGCCCAAACATGAGAACGGCAAAGGTTTGGTTGCTGAGCCCGCCATGCTGGGCCATTTCCACCTTGCGCCACTGGACGAGGCCGGCCGCTTCCGGCAAGACCTTCACCTGCTCTAGATCTAAGTCAATCTCGCGACCGCGATAGGTGAACGACTTTTGACCCAACAGGCGATGGGTGAGCGGCTTATAGTCGGTTAAATATTCGTTAAACGGCAGCGCTACGCCCACATCGAGGGGAACCCGAGTGAGGTCATAGCGATGGGCCAATTCACCGATCACCCCTAGCACCTTCAAGTGAGCTAGGGCGCTTTTGGGGAGATTGCTGGTGGATTTATTGGGTTTCCCTTGGGCATCAACGCCTAGGGCATAGACCGGATCGTCGGGGGCGAGCTGGATATAGCTCACAGACTCTAACCCTGTGCCGAGTTGTTCTCCTTGCGCTTCAATGATCGTGAGTTCAGAAGGTGGCATATCTGCAACCAGGGGCGAACATTTGAAGGCATACAAGCCAATGCCGTCGCTCATGACTGCTTTGGTACTGGAGCTACCGAGGTCAACAAAACATTGATAGTGCGCCATGGGTGACTGGGAAGCGCGATAAAAGGTCAACGTACACCGCTCATCAGAGCGATTTGACCATGATGATGACATGGTGCTCATGGCCCTACTGCCAACTGGATTACGTATCTCCTTGGCATTTTAGGAGAGCGATCGCCATCACCATGGTTCTAACTCAGGCATGGCTGATGCAGAATGCAGCTGAGTAGGGCCTTCTGCTAGCAGAAGGCAGGGTCTTACGACCTGTTGATAGTACAAATATACCAGCAAATGAAACGCTTAGGAATCTTGGTCGTCAGAGGGCGGTGCGAAGCGATCGCGTACCACCAAAAGCACGAACACGCCCACGGTGATGGCGATCGACGTGAATGCAATCCACGCTAGCTGTGACCCACTGATGCCGACCATAGGCTGGGAGGAGATGGAGGATAACTGGAGAAGCGGCCACAACAGTAGCATTTCTAAGCTGAAAATAGATCTCGGATTGTAATTTTTTCGCTAAGATTTTTGACCAATTGAAAAAAATTGTTTGATCCTTATGTGCCTTAGGCTACAGGGCCTGACATGATCGAGAAAATCAAGGGCATGATCATGTCTGATGATGGGTGTCATCCTCAGACACGCGCTAGAGTCAAAAGGCTGGAGTTTGATATTGGGGTGTCGATCGCTCGTTGGGTTCAGGGCATCAAGTTCAGGGTATCAACGATCTCTGGAGTCCCTAGACCAAGGGCGGCGATCGCTTCTGAGGCTCTAGACCTAGCATCTACTTCATGGTTCGGGGTGTTACAGGATACCTGTCTAGGGTTCAGTCCGGCCATGCTGAGACCTGTGATCCTAGGAACCATCATCGAATTATCCGGATTGGGCTGCACGCTCTAGATGGATGGGGAAATCCCAGCAGACATCTGGGCAGCGTAGACGGGGTTGCGTCGTGACATCTACTCATCAATTTGGTTGGATAAACCTGGGTTTCAAGAGGAGTACACCGATGGGTAAAACCCTTTTGTTGACGTCTTTCCAGACTTGGATGCCTCATCAGACTTCGAATTCTTCAGATGACTTGATTGCCGAGCTGTTGCGCTCTCGAACCGTATTGCCCACGCTGCAAACCCTGCGGCATTTGCCCGTGAATTTTCAGCAGGCTCCGCTACAGGCGATCGCTGGCGTGAATCGAATACGCCCCCATGTGTTGCTCTGCTGCGGCATGAGTGAACGTAGCCAGACCTTGAATTTAGAGTCACGGGCGATCGCCCCCCGCGAGACGCTATACACGCCGTTCCACTTAGATCGGCTGGTGGATGGTTTAACCATGACCCAGATCAGCCATGATGCCGGTCGGTTTGTTTGCAATTATTTGTACTACGCCATGCTGCGCTACGTTCGAGACCAGCATCTCGATCTGCCATGCCTCTTTATCCACGTGCCCATTTTGACTGAGGCGAACCGTTGGGCGATCTTGAACGACTTTCAAAAGATTCTGCACCGAGTTTGTCATAGCCAGCCCTTGGTTGACTTCCCTGACGAATCAAGGTATTTACAGAATCTAGACCTGTCACCCAATCGCCGTTATGTGGATGTTGCTCTCGACTCTCACGCTAGCTGACCTACCGGCTCCCCCCGAGCCTCAGGAAATTGTGGTGCCCCAATCGGTGCGATCGCTGCCTGGGCAGCTCGACTCTGTTCCGGTGTTCAACAGCAACAGTCCAGAACTCGTGCAAATGGAGGGTATTTTGCTCTCCACCTTCCCTCCCATGGGCATGGCCGATCCCAGCGCCCATCTCGACTTTGCCTTTCAGGGACGCTTTGATATCTTTGCCCACCATGTCTATCGGGCTGACGATCCAGAGGATCTCACTAGCCTGTATATCGGCGTTGTGGCCTATAACCCCGGCGACAACGATGCCACCGTCAGCATTCTGCACGGAGCTAGCTACCTGAGTCAGCCCGATGCCCCCTTCTTTCCCCTGCCGCCTCTAGAAGAAAATCCTCGGGGGGATGTGTTTGCGGGGCCAGGCAGTCGGGTGATGTCTGACGTGTTGCGCAATCGACGGCAGGAGGAGCTGTTTCCGGCACAGGTGACGATTCCGCCGGGACAGTATCGCCTGTTGTTAAATGCACCGATTCCGGTGGCTGAACTGGATCCACCGCTGAACGGGCGATCGACCCTGATGCGGCTCAGGAGTGATCAACCCATCTACCTAGCGAGTCTGGCCCACTATGCCGAGGTCATCGTTGACCTGGATGCGGATGCCGACCTGGGTGCGGATGCCGATATGGGTGCGGATGCCGACACCGATCAGATGGGCAATCCAGATACCGCAATGGACGCCGATGCCGATGGGATAGGTGACCCAGATACCGAGATGCCGAGGGTGCAGGAGCAAGCGCCTTCTCTAGAGGACTGGGTAGCGCTATTGGAAACGGGTGACTTGGCCGGCGGACGCGATCGCCCCCCCACGCCCCTGGATGCTCCAGGACAGATCATCTACGGGCGAGTGGCGGGGGTGGCCCAGGGCTCCCAATGGGATGCTTTTGTGTCGGATACGCCGGAGAGCTCTACCCTGACGATTCCTGAGCCAGGCGAAGCGGTGTCCTATGGGCTCAGTACCTTGGTGGCAGGACGCTTGGGCACAGGGCAAGTGCAGACTGCGCCGATGCTGGTGCGCTATCCTGATACGGCCTACCAAGCCCACGGCAACTATGGCATTCAGTACAACCTGTTTATGCCGCTGCATAATCCAACGGATGTGGCTCAAACCGTGACCCTAAGTTTGCAAACGCCAATCAAAGAAGACATGCTTTCTCAAGATGGGCTGCGCTTTTTTGAACCCTTGCCCACCCAGACGTTCTTTCGCGGCACCGTGCAGGTCAGCTATGTCGATGACGACGGGCGTCCTCAATCGCGCTTTGTCCACCTGGTGCAGCAGCGGGGCGATCAAAGTGAACCCTTGGTGACGCTGACGCTGCCTTCGGGCGATCGCCGCTCTGTGGAGGTGAGTTTTCTCTATCCTCCAGATTCAACCCCGCCCCAGGTGTTGACTCTGCGCACCCTCTTGGCTGACGAGGATGGACGTTAGATCATGGCTATGGTGTGAGGATGCGATCGCTTGCCATTAGACTATAAGCAGCCCGGCTACGGCCATGATCTAGGAACGTCTAGGGTATGCTCAGTTCATACCAGGTCTATCCTAGTCTGCGATCCAAGATTGTTACGCTGAGTGCTGTTGCCGTCTAAGATGAGGTTGCTATCGGGGCCATGGATGGAGTGATCCAGGTTGGAGTAATCCAGGTTGGAATGATCTAGGTTGAAGCCAACGGCCGTCTGCACGTGAGCGAAATTGCGCCGGTGTTGGATGAGCAGAGCATTCTTTCCATGAGCCCTATTGAGCCAACTCTTGAGCGATCGCTCTGCCGTAAGACCAGCCATCTTCCCCTGCGATTCATCTCATCATGGATCTTGACGACCAGCCCATCCAAAACATTACCCTTCCGCCTTTGCTCTCTGGAAAACGAGCATTGGCGGCAATTATGTTTACGGATGTGGAATCCTTCACCGCTAAGATGGCGCACAATGAAGCCCATGCGTTCACCATGATCCATCGAGATTATGGGGTGATGCAGCAGGCCTGCCAGCAGTGGGACGGAAAAATTCTCAAGTCGCTGGGGGATGGGCTGCTGGTCTATTTCGAAAATGCTGAGCAGGCGGTGCAGTGCGCCATCGAGATTCAGCAGCGCTTTATAGACCATGCCGTGGGCTGTCCACCCGAGGATATTTTGAAGCATCGCATTGGCATCCACCTCGGTGAGGTGATCTTTAGCGGTACGGATGTTATGGGCAATGGGGTGAACATGGCCGCTCGCTTGCAGAAAGAGGCCCTGGCCGGCGGCATTAGCTTTTCCCAATCGGTCTACGATGCCGTGCGCAATCAGGTGCGATCGCCCGTCACCTATCTGGGGTTGCGTTCTCTCAAGGGTATCCAGTCGGCTGTCCCCATCTACCATATTGCTCCGCCCACTCCCTCCGTCAGTTTGCGTCAGCGGGTCTATGTGTCCTACCGCGACCAATCGCCGGATCTCAAGCTGGCCCATACGCTCTATGCGGCCATGTCAGCGGCGGGGCATTCTGCTTTCATGGCTGGGGAAAGCACCCATTTCTCCGACCACTGGGCCCAGCGCTTGGAAACAGAGCTGAACCAGTGTGATTACTTCGTCCTTCTCCTGTCTGCCCAATCGGCGGGCAGTGAAATGATCATTGAAGAGGTGCGCCGCGCCAAGGAGCTACGCGGCTACAACAGCAGTCGCAAGCCGCAGATGGTGCCCATTCGGGTGAACTTTCCTAGCCATGCTCTGCTGGACTATAACCTGAGTGGCTTCATTAATTTGCAGGGCTACCTCGATCGCATCCATCATTGGGAATGGCATTCCGATGCCGATACGCCTGGCCTCGTGCGGGATATGCTGGCGCTGCTGTCGGAGGGGCGATCGCTGGAGGAACCGACCACCGATGAACAGCCTTGGAGCGGAGTCATTCAACTGCCCGCGATCGCTGTGCCGGAAATGCCTGAGGGCCAGGTGAACCTAGCCTCGATTTTCTATACCGAACGTCCCCCCGTTGAGGTGCGCTGCCAGGAAGCCATCAGCCAGCCGGGGGCGCTCCTGCGGATTAAAGCTCCGCGTCAAATGGGCAAAACATCCCTGATGACGCGGGTGTTGCACTACGCCCAGCAGCAGCGCTACCACACCGTGCCCTTGAGTTTGCAATTAGCCGATGATCGAGCCCTGCGGGATTTAGATCAATTTCTCAAATGGTTCTGTGCCAGTGTGGGACGGCGGCTGCAGTTGCCCAACCGCCTGGCGGATTACTGGGACGACATTTTTGGCAGCAAAGATAACTGCACCGCCTACTTTGAGGAATATCTGCTGAGCCAGTTGGATGCTCCCTTGGTGATTGGGCTGGATGAAGTGGACTACATCTTTCAGCATCCCGAGATTGCTGCTGACTTCTTCGTGTTGCTGCGGGCCTGGCACGAAGATGCCAAAAGTCGTGATATTTGGCAAAAGCTGCGTTTGGTGGTGGTTCATGCCACGGAAGTCTATGTGCCCATGGACATTAACCAGTCTCCCTTTAATGTTGGCACGCCTGTGGCTCTGCCGGAGTTTAGCGGTGATCAAATCTATAGTCTCGCCAAACTCCATGGTCTAGCTTGGGATATGGGGGATGTGGATCGGCTGATGGCGCTTGTGGGCGGGCATCCCTACTTGGTGCGCCTGGCGCTCTACCACCTGGCCCGTCGGGACATCACCCTAGAACGGTTGCTCGATCAAGGAACGACCGAATCAGGGCTCTATGGGGATCACCTGCGTCGGCATTTGTGGAGCTTGGAGCAGAATCCTGATCTGCTCGATGCCATGGCGCGGGTGGTGGCGGCGGATGGGCCGGTACGGCTCGATGCAACCCAGGCCTTTAAGCTGCACAGCATTGGCTTGGTGCATTTACAGGGCAATGAAGTGGTGCCCCGCTGTTATTTGTATCGCCATTATTTACGCGATCGCTTACCCAGTCGCTAAAGGCGATCGCTGAGACACCCTAGTAGTTCCCCGACCAATATGGGCACACTGGAAGTAGGGTGTCATTTAACCATCATTGCCAGACCTAGATTCAACCATCAAACACGAACATTTATGCCAAGAGTGAGTCAAGGTCTAGAAGGTGCCGTCGAGATCTATAGATTGCGATAGGTAGGTTGCGAGGGGATCAAGCTGCGGGACGACATGGCGTGGGCCAAGAGAAATGTTCAATGACCTAGAGAATGACCTAGAGCAATTCATCCAGTGAGTCTCACGAAATTCTCCCTGGTGGGGGTGTGGTTAAACGGGACTTAGGAGTTCTTGAACGATTGACGTTAGGCTGCACCTTGGCTACCTATCATCGACCATCTCTACCTGTGCTTGAACATCTTCACTCTTAGCAGGTCGCAACGCAGGTTTCTTAGATCACGTCCTGCTCTTCAACGGTGCCCCTACCGATCCTGCGATCCATGGCATAGACTCGTCACTACTGCCTAACCTATGCATCATCTGCTGGTTTCCTGCCGGTCGTTAACCTTCTACTGCAACGAGTGCGGTCAAAGGTTGTGTAAGGCTGCTCGCCTAGGGAGGGGCGATCGCTCGTGATGGCCTGACGCTGAGCAGAGGGAAAGCTAGTGTAAACTCATGGAGTCAGTTCATGGGGCGTCTCAACTTCCGTAGCTTTGCTGAGCAGATCGCTGGGAAAATCAAGTAGTTGTAAGGGGTGAACCTGAGACGATGTTTCGTTTGATGCGAGCGTTATTGCCGAATGTATAGAAGCATCCATGAACAACGTAAGTCACTCGGCTGATGAACCATATCAGGTTGGGGGGTCTCTGCCAGCCGATGCTTCAACCTATGTCCATCGCCCGGCTGATAAGGACCTGTATGAAGGGTTGCAAGCCGGCGAATTTTGCTATGTGCTGACGTCACGGCAGATGGGCAAGTCGAGTTTGCGGGTTCAGACTATGCGGCGGCTCCAGCGGATTGGAGTGGCTTGCGTTGCGGTGGATTTAACCAAGGTAGGCTGTCAAGACCTCACGCCGGAGCAGTGGTATGCCGGCTTGGCTCGCAGCTTGATTACGGGCTTTAATTTAGCCGATCAGGTGAATCTACGAACCTGGTGGCGCGATCGCGACATGTTGTCCCCTGTGCAGCGCTTTTGCGAGCTGCTGGAGCAGGTGATTTTGGTGCAGATCCAACAGCCGATTGTCATTTTTATTGATGAAATCGACAGCATTCTTAGCCTCAAGTTTTCCGTTGATGACTTTTTCTTTGCGCTACGGGCCTGCTACGACTTCCGGGCCGATCAACCTGCCTACCAACGGCTCACCTTTGCCCTGTTTGGCGTGGCCTCTCCCTCCGATTTAATCAAAGACAAAAACCGCACGCCGTTTAACATCGGGCGAGCGGTACATCTCACCAGCTTTCAGCCCCATGAATGTCTGCCCTTGATGCAGGGGCTGAGCGCCTATGCTCAAGATCCACGGCAGGTCATGATGGAGATTCTGGGCTGGACGGGGGGCAAGCCGTTTCTCACCCAGAAGCTGTGTCGGCTGGTGTATACCCTAGGATTTATTGAACCGGGGCAGGAACGGGCAGCGATCGCTCGCCTCGTCCACACGCGCATTTTGGAAAACTGGCAGGCCCAAGACGAACCAGAACATCTCCGCACCATCAGCGATCGCCTCTTGCAGGGTGGGGTGATGACCAAGCAACTGCTGGCCCTCTACCGCCACATTCTCCAGCAGGGCGAGATTCCCATGGATACCAGCATGCCTCAGATGGAGCTGCGGCTCTCGGGCTTGGTGGCTTCCTATGCCACAGGGCAGCGCATTAAGCAGCCGGTTTTGCGGGTCTATAACCGTATTTATGCCGCGATTTTCAACCTAGATTGGGTGAACTCTCACCTGAACCGGGTTTGTCCGTTTTATGATGCGCTGGCTGCTTGGGTGGTGTCGCGGGGGCAAGATCGGGCCTCGTTGTTAACCGGGCAGGCGCTCCAGCGGGCGGTGGCTTGGTCGGTGGGCAAGCCGCTGAGTCGCCAAGAGCAGCAGTTTTTGGCCGCTAGTCGGAAGCTAGAGCTGTCGCTCCATCCGCCTCGCCCAACTCCCACATCCTCCCCGTCTCTGGATGAGGCGACCGTTTTGCAGGCACCCTCTAGCCCCCCCGTGGCGGATGATGCTGAGGCGACGGTTTTTCAGACCCATCCCTATGTTGCTCCGGGGCGGGCGGCGGATGATGATGAGGCAACGGTGCTACAGCCCCAGTTTGCTGCAGAGCGATCGCCTCTGGACAGCGGCGAGTCCACCATTTTGCAAGACCAGCCCTACCTATCACCCCTGCGTCAGCCGCTGGCGACCCTCAAACGCCATGGGCCGCTCACCAATGATCAACTGCTCTACGAGCATTTATTGCTGTGGGTGCAGCAGGAAACCCCCGATGAAATGATTGAGCGCTTCCGCCAGTTGTTCATTGTAGGGCGGGGCTATCCCGATGAAGAAGTTGTGGCTGCTCTGACGCAAATTGTCAGCACGTCGTCGCCGGATCAGTTCAAATATATTTTGAATCGCTGCTGCCACATTTTGGTGAACCGTTGGCAAATGAGTCCGGGGCAACAGGGGGCGATCGCTGACTTGGTGGCCTTGTTTGAACATGTTGATGCGGCAGGGGGCGGCAGTCGGTTTCGTGCCACCTCTCTGCGACGGCTGCAAACCTTAGTGAAGCAGTTTACCCATACCGAGGAATACCTAACCCTGCAGCGGTTGGTGCGGGTGATTACCGATGAGCTGCAAAGCAATCGGGACAATCCGCCCTTGGGGCAGTTGATCACCCGTTATCCCTACCTCTATCCCCACAGTTTGCTGAGCCAAAATAGCTCCCAAGAACACCAGCAAACCATCCGCACCCTCCAATCCCAGCGTCAGACCATGCTGGAAACGGATCTATCGCAATACATGACCTACCTGGTGAGTCGTGCTCAAATTGCGTCGCGCACCTCCCATGAGCGGGCAGCGCGGTTGGTGAAACCGGTGAATAACCCGACCCTCTTGAGCGATCGCGAGCTGTATACCGCCGTGCGTCAGTTTGTTGGCAAGGTGCAAGGGTCTTACACCTACCGCGACTTGGCGCAAAATTTTCTCACCCACATGAGCGGCAACCCCACCTATCGCGCCTTCAAGTCAGACTTATATGAATACTTAACGACCTCGATTGAGGCAGACTACGGCAGGCGGCAATTTAATAAGAAGCTGTACGATCAGCTTCAGAATATTTTCCCTGAAAGTGACGATCGCCAGGTGGATGACTTCTTGCTGGTGCGCACCTGCAGCCAGTTGTTCAACTTTCTGGTGGTGGAAAGTTCTCAGCAGCCAAGTCACTTTGTCTTTATTGACCTGATCACCAACCTAGGGCCGGTGCAAACCATGGGGCTTTTGCTGAAAATTGCCATGCTGTCTCAAAAGGTGAAGCCGCATCTAGAGCGCCGCTTCTCCATTTTGTTCAACCATTATGAATCCCAAACCCTGGATGAAATTTTGTGGTTGGTTAAATCCTTGGAGAACCTGAATGTTGCCCTAGTCACCAATTTTGGCAATGTGAACTTGTCGTCTATTCGCAACAATATTCAGTAATACGGGCACTAATACGGGCTTGCGGGGCTGGCTGGAGGCGATCGCTCCTAGCGGTGATCCAGAACCCAGAATCAACGATCAGCCGATCGGTACTTGGCAAGCTGGGCAAGCGATCGCCCTGTCCGTTGGTTGCACGGTCACCATTCGCTAAAATGGACTGGGCTAGAATCAGGGCAATAGTCTTCATACGAAAGGACTATATCAAAAGACGGATAATCAAAAGACGGATATCTGCGGTACTGGGCTAGATATCTCTGGCATGGATCCTGTGAGTTCATGGGATCATGCTGTTTAGGGATGCTGGCTGGGTGCGTCGTATGGGTTAGGCAGTTGGGTTATGGCTGATGTGGGATGAGGGCGAAGACCAATGATTGATCCGCTGATGATGCAAACCCTGCAAGACGGAAAATATACCCTATCTGACGTGTTAGGACAGGGCGGCTTTGGTACGACCTATCGGGCGACCCATCGAGATTTACAGCAAACAGTGGTGATTAAAACCCTCAGCCCTGCCAATCGTGAGCATCCTCAGTTTGCCCATGTAGAACATTTATTCCGCGATGAAGCTCGTCGCCTCGCCGTTTGCACCCATCCCAATATTGTGCGGGTGAGTGACTTTTTCACGGAGGACGGCATTCCCTATATGGTGATGGACTACATTCCAGGGAAAACCCTCGACCAAGTGGTGTTTCCCCTTCAGCCTTTGCCAGAAGCGATCGCCATTCACTACATTCGTCAAATTGGCGCAGCGCTGCACTTAGTTCACAGCAATGGTTTGCTGCATCGCGATGTCAAACCCCAGAATATTATTCTGCGAGACGGCACTGATGAAGTAGTGCTGATTGACTTTGGCATTGCCCGAGAATTTACCCCCGGCGTCACCCAGGAGCACACTAGTTTGCTGTCGGTGGGCTATGCCCCGATTGAGCAATATGCCCATCGAGAAAAACGCTCCGCCGCCACGGATGTTTATGGTCTCGCGGCTACCCTCTATGCCCTGTTGACGGCCCAAGTGCCCATTGCCTCCATTTTGCGGAGCCGTCAGCCCATGGCTGCCCCCCGAGATCTGCAGTCAAGTATCAGTACGGCGGTGAGTCAAGCGGTGATGCGAGGCATGGCCGTCGAACCCCAGTTTCGTCCGCCCACGATCGCTGACTGGCTGGCGCTGTTGCCCGAGGGGGTGACGACTGCCCCGCCGACAAGTCCCCCTGTGCTTAATGGTCTGGGCCAGTCAGTGGGCCAGTCAGGTCAACCCAGTCAACCTAGTCAACCCCCTCAACCCGCGCCACCCGCTGCGCAACCGATGACGGGCCCCACCCTGGCTGTTGCGCCGGGCTATGTGCCATCTGCTCCCATGGCTGGCTATTCTGGCTCGCCGTCGATGGTGCCAGCTCATGTGCCGTCTGCGCCGCCCGCTGTTGTGGTTCATCCCGTCCACACACAGCGATCGCAGGGGGGAATTTGGGGTTGGATATTTGTGAGCTTGGCGGCGATCGCTGCGGCTGCGATTATGGGGCTAACGGTGTTAATCATGCAGTCTCGGCAATCCAATCTGCTGAACGAGCCGGCAGTTCCCAGTCCAGAAGCGCCCCCCGTCACTGAACCGCCAGCGGAGCAACCGGAGCGATCGCCCTCTGGTGTAGAGCCCAGCCCAGCCCCAGCCCCCAGCCCCCAGCCCAGCCCAGCTCCCAGTCCAGCTCCCAGTCCAGCGCCTGCTCCGCGTCCAGCGCCAGCGCCAGCGCCCACACCGCGGCCTAGCGCATCGCCCAGCCCCACCCGAGATTCAACCTCCGGCTCATCTCAAGACGACGAGGAGGAGAATTTCTTCCGGCAAGGAGGAGGCCCCACTCGACACCGTGACGGAAACTAACCCGCATGACCCCTCCCATTTTGTATGTCGCCATGACCAACCATGGGTTTGGGCATACGACCCGCACAACGGCGGTTGTGAATCTCATTCAGCAGCTCTGTCCCGAGGTGGTGGTGATTCTGGCGACGACCGCTCCGCGTTGGCTGCTGGAACGTCAGATGTCTGGGCATTTCATTCACCGTCCTCGCGCCTTGGATATTGGGGTGGTGCAGGGCGATAGCTTTCAGATGGATCTCGGCGCAACGCTGACCCAGCTCCAGCGGATTCAGACCACGGCCCGCTCAGTGATTGCCTCGGAAGTGCAGTTTCTTCGCCAAAACCGAGTCAAGCTGGTGCTGGCCGATATTCCGCCCTTAGCCGTGGCGATCGCCCATGGGGCTGGCGTGCCCTGCTGGATGGCGAGTAATTTTGGCTGGGATTTTATCTATCGCCCATGGGGTGGGGACTTTGTGGGGATTGCCGACTGGATTGCCGAACAGTTTTCCCAATGCGATCGCCTCTTTCGTCTACCGTTCCACGAATCCATGAGCGCCTTTCCCCAGATCACCGACGTGGGGCTGACGGGCAGTGACCCTGAGGGTGACCTAGAGGCTTTGCGATCGCACTATGCCCTAGACCAACCCAAGAAACGCACTGTCCTCCTCACCTTTGGCGGCCTGGGACTGGAGCAAGTGCCCTACGAAACCGTGCAGCAGTTTCCAGACTGGCAGTTTATCACCTTCAATCGCCAGGCTCCTCGATTGGACAACCTGCGGGTGGTCACCGATCATCGCCATCGCCCGGTAGACTTGATGCCCCTCTGCGATCGCATCCTGGCTAAACCCGGCTATGGTACCTTTGCCGAAGCTTGTCGGGTGGGCACCGCGGTCTGTACCCTGCCCCGAGAAGGCTTTGCCGAAGCGCCGTTGCTACTGGCAGGAATCCATAATCATGCTTATCATCAAGATATAGACCCCGCGCTTTTTTTCCAGGGAAATTGGGAGTTTTTACACGCTCCAGTTCAAGCTCCTCGCCTTCCCGACTTGCTGCCGATCAATGGTAACGAAGCGATCGCCCAAGCGGTCGTAGACTACCTCCAGTCTGCGTAGGGTGCCCTACTGCCTTCGCCCAGCCTCGCCTCCCCATACCCTCCCATGTCATCTTGGATGTCCTTTGACGATGGTCTGAACGCCCAGACCACGATTGATTACCCTGTTCATACCAGCGATCGCCCCGCTCCAGAGCCTTCTGTGGAGTCCCACGAAGCGATCGCCCCTCCGGCTAACCATCGAGACGCCCCGGAGCATGACTCGTCTACCGTAGATGAGCCTTTGCTCTCCCCAGAGACCATTTCCCTGGCTTTTCGAGATGTGCGTATCGTGCTGCAAGAGCAGCGTGAACAAAGCCACTTGCTGACCACCAAACTGAATATCCTGTTTGTCGCCAACGGGGCTCTGCTCACCAGCCTCACCATCTCCCGTCTGATGATGATTCCCAGCCCCTTTACCGTGGCCGAGGTGATTGGTTTTTTCATCAGCTTTACCCTCCTCGTGCGCGCCTTCCTGCCCCGTCAGGTGGCCGTTAGCCCCAACCTAGAAGATCGTAAATTTCTAGAGCGCTACCTGGCCCTGTCGGCGGTTGAGTATCAGCTACAGATGATGGTCAATTGGTCGGAGACGTATAATGCAAACAAGCAGCGGGTTGATGATGTATCAAAAACGTTACAACTGGCTGCCTACGCAACCCTCAGCGTTGCTACCATCATGTTGATTCACATCTTGGCAGCCTATGTGTTCTAATCATTCCATGGGCGATCGCCCCTTAGACTGTCCTCGCGCCTAGGGTGAGCCTACAGATACCGGATTCTAGACCGAACCATGGGAGATAAGCCCACTGCAAGGGTGCTGGTCTAGATAGATATTAGTTCCCGTGTTGGTGTAGACTGGCGCAGCTCGCCGCTTGTGCCGATTGCCCTTATCGCCTACCCAACCTGTTAGCGGGAGTCTTTTGGAGAAGTTCTGATGACTCATGATCAAGCGGATACCGCGACTGCCAAAAAAGTAGTTCGTTTACCCGAGCCTGATACCGAAAACATCACCGTTCTCACCCATGAACTACCCAATGAGCCGATTTTGCCCTGGCATCGATACGATTCTCCATGGCTAGATGCGGATGGGAAAGTGATGCTGCTGGATGCAACCGATGCACCCGTCGCGACGGAAGAAATTGTGGAAGCGGCTGTGGAAGAGGTCACGGACGCTCGTCCGGCACTGCCAGATCCCGATCTACCTGAATCCCCAGAGGCGATCGCTCCTTCTGGGCTGCCGGATCCAGACGATGCTGAACCATCCACTCAAGCTGTTCCTGATTCGTCTGATGCCGACCATCTCAGCCATAGAACGGACTAGACCCATCAACTCGTTGCTCGTCTAGGCGCTGGCATGGTAGGAGGCGATCGCCCATGTATTAGCTAGAGTTATATCTATGGCTAATACATGCGCAAAGTTTAATCATCAAAGGTCTGTGCTCTTTGTTACAATTTGTGTCAAGAGAAATGCTTGATTCTGAACGAATGGGAACGCGCAGATCAGGATTCCTCTGAGACTGAGAGCAACGCATATAAAACGTTAGCGCTGGATGAATTATCATTCAGCGTTTTTGTCTTTTGGGGACATGGGGAGTGGGCAGCGGGGGCGATCGCTCTTCATGTCAAACCGAGTGAACAGGTATACCTAGATGGCACGGGTGATCGATGTGAGCCCAAGCTCTGAGCAAACCCATGTCCTGGAACCCCTAGGACAGCGATCGCGTCATCACCTCATGCCAACTCGTTCAAGCTGCATTAAGCATCACGTAGCATTTCTCTGGGCTAGTCCCCGGTTTTGGCATTGTGCTGGTTGGCGTTTCCTGTCCCCTCTCTTCAAGGTCAGATTAGCCCCATGTACGCATTGTTGTCCTGTTTGAGTTGCCTGTTAGCTGTCGGTACCATGGCCTCCGCTGCTGTAGCGCTGCCCCTCAGCGATCGCGCCCCGGTTATCCCACCCGACATCGTTACCCTAGCACCGGAGTCGCCCTCGGAGTCGCTGACCCCGACAATGGATCCATCCCCATCCCCAACCTTGGTGGATACGGCTTGGCTCTTAGATCGCTACCAAACGGCTGACGGTCAGTGGCTCACGGTGCCGCCCCATCTTTTGGTGTCGCTCAAGTTTGATCAAGACTACTTGGGAGGTATCGACGGCTGTAATTCCTACGGCGGCCCCTACCAACTGGAGGGCGATCGCCTCCAACTCGGCGATCTGCAAGCTACCTTGATGTACTGTCAGGATGTGCCAGAATTTGGGCTATTTGGCGGACTGCCTAGCGACAATAGCCGCGTGGAGTGGAGCGAGACTCACCTCTATCTTGCCAATGCTGACGGTATGCGAGTGGCAGAATTTGTCCCTTTCGGGTTTCGCAACCGCTGGCAACTGGAAACCTACCGCAACATTCGCGGGGACATGGTGGATCTGAGACTCCTAGGGCAGTCCCTGTTTCTCAATCTCGACCCCGATGGGCAGATGGCGGGCGACTTTCCCTGTCATCAGGTGGCGGGTTCCTATGAGCGATCGCCCGATCGCCTAGATTGGACGCTGGATGAGATGGCCCAAACCGGCTGTGACTCTCTGGTAACGCGATGGCAGGAGATCCAGATCATGGCACTGCTAGGTGAAGAAGCGATCGCCTACCGCCAGGTGAATGATGAACTCAACCTCATGGATGCATCGGGGAATGAAATCATGACCCTATCCCTGCTGCGCCCTTGGCCCCTGCAAGGCCGCTGGCGGCTGTTGTCCTTAGCTCAAGACGCCAATGCTCCCCTAGAGGGCACCACCATCAGCCTGGACTTCACAGGAGCCTCCGCTGTGGGTGAACAAATTCTTGGCGAGGTGAGTGGGGAAGCGGGCTGTAACCGCTATATGTCGTCGTTCATGGTGGAAGGCGATCGCTTAACCCTTGCCCCCGCCGCATCTACCCGGATGTTTTGTGGAACACCGGGAGTGATGCAGCAAGAACAGACCTATCTACAGCAGCTTGAGCGGGTAGCCCGTTATCGGATTGATGGCGATCGCCTCACGGTGATGGATGATCAGGGGGAAGCGATCGCCCAGTTTGTGATGGACTAGGGCGATCGCCCCTATCCCAATCCACGTTGCCGTTCCAGAAACTCAACGTCGGGAATGAGAGGATCGTTGACCATGCCAATGCCCGTGTAGCCCCAGCGCTGCATGAGTTTTGAGAGTTGGCTAGGGGCGATCGCTTGGATGTTGTTGAACTCTCTCAAGAACGAGAGAGTGGTCGCCAATCTAAGTTTTCCCTACTTATGGCAACATTCCTTAGATCGATCCTTGATGACCGTATAACTGTTTTTGAGTAAATGAAGCCACAGGCTATTTTCCCAGATCCCTCAATCTTTCGTGTCGATTGAAAATATCATGGGTAATCTTGATAGCTGTTTTGTTGTGGCTTGCTAGGCATAACGCATACAGAACTGAGTTTGTCGAGTTACGCATAAGCACAGGTCTGCTAACGTGCGGGAAGAGGGATCGTAGTTGTTCTGTATAAAGACTTGCTAGCCATTCAGCTTGAATTGTTCGACGGCTTAAAGTAGGCTCTGTCGAATTCCCAAATATGTCTAACTGAATTCCTGGGAGTTCTCGATAAATTTCATTAATCCAGTTAGTACTACCCATAACTTTGTTTAATTGCTCGATCACTTCTGGTTCTGGAGTCTGATCTCTGGGGAGAAGACGAGTAACGCCCATGACTGAGAAGTTAACGAAAATATCGCACGTTCTGGTGTTTGCCAGTTCTCGTACTGTTTCCCAGTTTACCTGTAACCCATAAGGGTCTAAGAAGACAAAGGCTCGTTTCTTTGATGAGTAGCGAAGTTGTGGAACTATATCGTTACATAAAACATCATTGCAGTTACCTTGGCGTACATCAATTACGCGATTTGGAAATTCATCACGTAGTTTTTGCACCCGTTCTATTCGTCGAGGAGAAACATCCACAAACCAATAGGCATCAAATTGAGGTTCTGTTTGTAAAGCACGTAAAGGAGAGCCATCAATGTAGCGTTGCTCATCTTTTTTCGCTCTGGGTCTAACAGAACCTGCAAAAGCATCAATGTAATAGTAGGCTCTCAGCCACTTTTCTTTCTGCTTATTCATAATGTCAGAATAGGCTTCGAGATATTTCGCTAGTAAATCTAACTTTTCTTCCGACCACCGTCCGATAAGATCCTCACCCTCACTCCCGAGCCGACTCATGGTTAAATGCTCTCTATTTAGCAGGAATTAGATACTTTTGTTCTAGCCCATTAGGCTTTTGATGCTCAGAAGGATAGTGTTTTTGCCACTTATGGATATGGTCATGCCATGCAGATGGCATTTCATCCCAAATTTTATTGTCAAGGACTCTGCCACCAGCCTTTGAGTGATGCCCTCCCCATTGTTTGAAGAAGAAAGCAACTTCAGCTTCTCGCGTTTGATACAAAATATTTCTAACCCACTCCGGATTCATAGGACGATATTGGTGTCCAGACTCGCCACCAACAATTACCCAATCAATCCCTTCTAAATCAAGGTCCAACGAGCCTAAAAGAGGTTCACATGACAGAAAACGAACTTTTGCAGGTACTTGCCTTAAGGAATCAATTCTCTGAGTATAGTGTTGACTTTCTACAGATACGCCAACCCAGACATTCTCAGGCCATTCAAGATGATGTGCTAGCCTTACCAGATTCTGATCACGTTTCGTTAGAATTTGGTACACGTGCCAGGGAGTTTCTTTCATCACTGCGAATATCTTCTGCAAATATGCAAAAGGTATATCTTGATGAAAAAGATCACTCATGGAATTGACAAAAATCCGGCTAGGCTTTCGCCACTTTTTGGGCTGCCCCAATCGATCTGAATGTAGTGCTAACTTGAAGCCTTGTGGGAAGTTCTTGGGAAATCGCTCTGTAAGTGCTTCTGCATAGCAGTGCTTACAACCCGGACTCACCTTAGTACAGCCAGTAGTTGGATTCCAGGTCTTATCAGTCCATTCAATACCAGTGTTAGCGCTTGACATTCTGCTAATACATCCTTTAGGACTGGTTTCAAGGTTAAATTATAGTACAAAAGCTCTGGCTGCCCTTAAGGGTTAGAACAATTATTGATATGCTCATGAGCCTTTAAACAGCAGTGGCGTGACATCAAAATAGGTTGATATAGAGGTGTGGTAGGTTGTTGGCAAGAGTTTAATCGCCCGTGAGTCTTCCTCGGACACCGTTGTGCTCTAAATACGGCGTTAGGTGATTACGCTCTCTGTTTTGGCTCATGGTCAGCATGGAGTCCATGAGCCTATCCTAATCCACGTTGCCGCTCCAGAAACTCGACCTCGGGAATGAGAGGATCGTTGACCATGCCGATGCCCGTGTAGCCCCAGCGCTGCATGAGCTTCGAGAGTTGGCTAGGGGCGATCGCTTCCACAGCAAAATGCTCAGCTAACTCCCCTGCATGGGTGTTGAGGTAGCTGAGCGCATCTGCGTGATCAGTGAAGGTGAGGATATAGGTGGGGCGATCGCCCTCTTGGGTGCCCTGTCCGCGCATTTTGGCTACAAGGTATTGACCATCAGTTCGCGATCGCACGAGATAGTAGAGTTGAGAGCCTGTCATAGTACCTGCCTGAACACCATGAGCCATGCTGCCTGATCCGATCCCATATGTAGAGGGGATATCAGGACTTCTCATCATGGCACAAGGCTGCCCAGGATCCAATGCCTAGCTAGAGCCAGTCTTGGTGTCAGGATTAGTCTCCGCCTACACTAATGTCGGTGCCGAGAATCTGAGCATTTGTAAGATCGACGTTCTGAATAGATGCCCCTTCCACCAATGCGTGGAACATCGTGGCATTGGTCAGGTCAGTATTGTTGAGATTGGCATAGCTGAAGTTGGCATTGGTGAGGAATGCGCCGGTTAAATTAGCCTGGCTGAGATTGGCACCTTCCAAATCAGCGCCTTCTAGGTTACTATTAACCAGTGATGCGCCGCTCAAGTCTGCTTCCCGTAAATCTGCGCCAATTAGATGGGTTCCGCTTAAGTCTGCATTGGTTAAATCGCAAGATTGACAGGCTCCTGTGCTCAGCAATTGCTGAACGTGCTCGGGATTTTCTGCTCGAGCTGGCCCCGCTACCAATAGAATCGGGATAGCTGCCAACGTTAATATCATCTGTCTCATAGCACTTGCTCCAAGTCACGCCTCGCTACAGTGACTTCAGGTTGTCTTGAGTAAACTCCGCAGATGTTGCTAAGACATGCTATTTTGTTAATCTGAAGTTAACAATTATCGGCCATAGAGGTAACAGGTTGCCTAGACAAGGACTTGTCTTTGTGGCATCGTCTGCTACTGACCTGAAGGGTTTTGTAGCTCTATAGTTCTAGTGTATGCCAATTCCTAGGCTGGAGCTTCTTCCTAGGGGAGGAACTTCACATGGCTGAAACCGGGGCGATCGCTCTCTCTGGGTAGAGATCACCCTGGCGGCTACTGGTCGAATTGCATAGTCATTACGGTTGCTCTGGGATTGCTCACCCCATGCCTTTACCCCCCGTCGCCTATCTCCTGGTTACCCACGGTAGTCGTGATCCGCGATCGCCCTGGATGGCTCGTCAGTTGGCAGAACGGGTGCAGTATTGTCTGCAAGCTTCTACCGCTGCTCCACTCTGGGTGGAAACTGCTTCGCTGGAACTGGCCGATGTGCCGCTGCACCAACGTATTCAGCAGTTGGGCGATCGCCTCTGTTGCCATGGAGGAACGGTGCTTCAGATTGTGCCACTGTTTTTGCTGCCCGGTGTGCATGTGCGCGACGATATTCCAGCAGAAGTGGCGATCGCCCAAGCTCATCTGCCGACTCTAGATGTGCAGATCTGTGCCTACCTGGGCAGTCATCCGCATATGGGGCAACTGCTGCAGCGGAGCTTCGATCCAAGGGTGGGCAGTCGAGTGCTGGTGTCCCATGGCAGTCGGCGAGATGGGGGCAATGTGCCCATTGAGGCGATCGCTGCTCAGCTTGGGGCGCTGCCGGCCTACTGGTCGGTGGCTCCGTCGTTGGAGCAACAGGTGGAGCAGTTGCTGTCTACGGGCACCCAAGCGATCGCCATTCTGCCCTACTTTTTGTTTGCAGGGGGGATTACCGATGCCATCGCCCAGCAGGTGCATGACCTAGCCCAGCGCCATCCCACGATTCAGTTCTCGATGGCTGAACCTCTGGGCGCGACGGCTGAGGTGGCCCATTTGGTGGCCCAGTTAAGCGATCGCCCGGCTCCAGATCGCTATGTGTCTTGTTAATTGCCGCTAGCCCGTTCAAGTTCTATTCTGTGGTGCCTATGCAAGCTTCTTCCTTTGGCTATGTCTATCTTGTGGGTGCGGGGCCCGGCGATCCAGGATTGCTGACCTTGAAAGGTAAGGCGTTGCTGGAATGTGCCGACGTGGTGGTCTACGATGCCTTGGTCAGCGAGCCGATTCTGGCGATGATTAATCCCCAGGCAGAGAAAATTAATGCGGGCAAGCGGCGAGGGCGACATTCACTGTACCAGGCGGATATTACCCACCTGTTGATTGAGAAGGCCAAGGATGCGGCGATCGTGGTGCGTCTTAAAGGCGGCGATCCTTTTGTCTTTGGGCGCGGCGGCGAGGAAATGAGTGATCTGGTGGCAGCGGGGGTGCCGGTGGAAGTGGTGCCGGGAATCACCTCAGGAATTGCAGCTCCGGCCTATGCGGGGATTCCCCTCACCCATCGCGACCATAGTTCATCCATCACGTTTGTGACTGGGCATGAGGCGGCTGGCAAGTATCGTCCAGCGGTCAACTGGCAGGCGATCGCTCAGGCGTCGGAGACCATTGTGATCTACATGGGCATCCATAATATGGTGCACATTGTCAGTGAATTACAGCAGGCGGGCTTGAGTGCCGAGACTCCCGTTGCCTTGGTGCGTTGGGGCACGCGTCCTGAGCAGGATGAACTGATTGGCACCCTAGGCACCATTCTTCAGCAACTTGAAGAGACTGGGTTTAGTGCGCCCGCGATCGCCGTCATTGGTTCGGTGGTCAATCTCCACGACACCCTGGCGGTTTGTCGCCCGCGGGTACAAGACGTCCGAATGGCGGCTCCCGGCATAGACTAGATCTAGCCAAGATTCGTAGTGTTGTAGATAACCGTCGTTGAACTATTCCCTCGATCCATCCCCGTCCGACCTAGAGGACGACTCCATTTATATCGATGTACAGCAGGGCGGCGATCGCCTTGACCGATGGCTCTCGGATCATCTGCCGGAGTTTTCTCGGGCCCGCCTCCAGAAGCTCATTGAACAGGGGCAGGTCTGGGTGAATGATGCGCCCTGCACCAGTAAGAAGCAGGCCGTGCAGGCGGGCGATCGCATTACCGTGACGATTCCAGAGGTAGAACCGCTAGACCTAAGCCCGGAGGCGATTCCCCTCGATATTCTCTATGAAGATGAGCATCTGATTATTCTCAACAAAGCGGCGGGGATGGTGGTGCATCCAGCTCCGGGGCATCCCAGGGGCACCTTGGTGAATGCGCTGCTGGCCCATTGTCCTAACCTGCCGGGGATTGGCGGTGTCCAGCGTCCGGGCATTGTCCATCGTTTGGATAAAGATACTACCGGGGCGATCGCCGTGGCTAAAACCGATCTGGCCCTGCAGCATCTACAGGCTCAGTTCAAAACCAAAACTGCCCGGCGCGAGTACCTGGCAGTGGTGCATGGTTCCCCCAGTGCAGATCAGGGAACGGTGGATCAACCCATTGGTCGCAATGTGAGCGATCGCCACAAGATGGGTATTGTGCCCGAGGATCGCGGCGGACGCCGGGCGGTCACCCATTGGTCGGTGGTGGAACGGCTGGGCAACTACTCGCTTCTACAGTTTCAGCTTGAAACGGGACGCACCCATCAAATCCGCGTTCATGCTGCCTTTTTGGGCTATCCCGTGGTGGGCGATCCGGTCTACAGTTCCAATCGTTCTATCGGCGTGAAGCTCAGCGGACAAGCGCTCCATGCCGAACGCCTGCGGCTGCAGCACCCGGTCACCCAGGAATGGATTGAAGCGATCGCCCCCCTGCCCCAATCTCTGATCACCTTGATTGAGGTGCTGCGACGACGGCAGCCGTAAGGCCGTTCAACCGCCCTGGAAACAGACGCCCCTAACCATCCACTAGATATCCTGAAAACCCAAAGGAGCCGCCCTGTCTAAAGTACCCTGCGATCGCAGGCCAACCCTAGATAGAACGACTCCTCCTATGGGACGTACGTTAAGCTGACGAAACTTAACGACGAGGCACAGAGGCTTCGATGTTGATGTTCATCGCCGAAACGCGAGGTGTGGAGCTACCCTTGGCGGAGACGCCACGGGCCATATCCAAGAACATGGCAGGGTTGCCAGCGCGGAATTTTTGCTCTTGAGGCACAAAACGACGCACTTGGTTTTGCCAGATGATTTGGGGGAAGCCCAACTGGTTGCGGTGGTAGGCGTCGTAGCGCGGGGTTTTCAGGTTGAATGGAGTTTCGCCCTGGGTGCGCTGCAGCAAAATCCGACGGCGCTGGAACGGTACTGTGTTGTAGCCAAAGCTGTTGAGGTACTCTTCGCTATCGAGGAGCGCATCCACAAAGCCTTGAACGCCTTCGTTGACCACCACGATCGACCAAGCAATCTTCTCGCGCTCGCTGTATACATCGCGACCGAGAACGCGCTGCACACAGATTTCCACGAATCGGTAGTTGCTATTCGGTTCAAAATTACGGCGACGGAATGGATCAGAAATCACAAGTCCACGAATGAAATCGCGAACCGTAATTTGCCCATTGCGAAGCTGAGATTCCAAAAAGGTTTGACGATTGCTTTTGAGCATTTGATGCTCACTAAAAATTTGACGATAGGCAGCCCAAATCAACCCATCCATATCGGAGGGAGATAGTAGGTTATCCGTCGTAAAAATTTTGGGTTTTTCTTCACTGGAAACTTCATACCCTGCCACGCGCTGATTTTGGCTGACGGGCGAGTAATTTAGCAGAGGAAGAGCCACGCTAGAACCTCCAATTAGGTTTTACGATTTTTCACAAAGTTTATCCTTGATCATACGGGAGGGTCGTCTCACCCCTTCGGGAAATCTGAAAAATCCTTACAGAGCTTAACAATGCGATCGGCAACCCTAGACTGGCGTCTGGTGGTGGGGCGATCGCATCTCCCGCATTCAATTCATACTACAGAACCTGCGTTACAGGTGGATCACGCCAAACCAGGAAAGTACCGTGGCGATCGCTAGAAGTCCTACAAAGCTGCTACCAAAGACAGCGATCGCTGCTCCGGCAACACGGGCGGAGCGGGCGTAGGGCGGCTGTTGCCAGCTCCAGCGGTAGCCTGGTGTTCCTGTGGCGCTGAATTGGTTGCCGAGGTCTTCTAGCTTTTGGCGATAATCGGCACCATAGCGAGGCATTCGGGCAAAGGGATGGTCGCCCTGCGATCGCTGGGGAAGAATGCGCCGCCGCTGGTAGGGCACCGTATGATCGCCAAAACTGCTCAGGTATTCGTCACTTTCTAAAAGAGCGTCTACGAAGCCATAAAGCCCTTGGGTTGCTAACACAATGGACCAGGCTAATGTCTCGCGATCGCTGTAAATATCTCGTCCTAGCAGGCGCTGAACGCAAAGCTGGACAACTCGATAGTTACTATTGGGTTCGTAGTTATGAACTCGAAAATTTTCAGACACCACCAGTCCGCGGATAAAGTCTCTCACGGTGATGTTTCCCGACTTTAGCTGAGATTCTAAGCCCAGTTGGCGATTTTTCTGTAGCATTTGCTGCTCATGAAAAATCTGACGATAGGCTGCTTGAATCAGATCATCCATTTCGGATGGTGATAGCATATTCTCGGTTGTAAACGAGCGCGGCTGTTCATCGCCAGGCACTTCATAGCCAATCACTCGTTGGTTTTGGGAGCTTGGAGCATAGTCAAGCAATGGAAGATTCATCGTTAAAATCCTCTGATAACGACGTATAAATTATAGAAAAAAGCCATCACTCAACTTTTGCCAAGATTGCAGTTCAGGGTGTCTATCAGTATTAAAGAATGAACTCTATAGATCAGGTTTTATAGACATGAAAAACACGCCCTAGATCATCACACTTCTTGATCGTTTTAGGGTAGTTTCAGACAGAATGAACACGTCTAATCTTGACTGTCAAAAATAGTTAAGCTGAGCTATATGAATCAGCCTACGGGATTTACATACACAAGTCTATTTTTGTTGAATTAAGGCAACAATTAGAAATTTTTGTTTATTAAAATTCTCATTTTCAAAACTACAAAAGCCCCAATGCTTGTCATCATCAGGGCTTGGTAGAGACGTTTTGAGTATGAACCGTGAAGGCTGAAGAAGCCCGCCCTCTACACGACGGGTGGAGGGTTCGGTATGTAGCTACTTCGCTAAGCCATGCTCTAGGGCGTAACGTACCAGCTCTGTGCGGCTATTGGTGCCGGTTTTGCTAAACAACCGACTCACATATTTTTCGACGTTGCGCACGCTGGTTTCTAGGCGACGAGCAATTTCTTTGTTCATCAAGCCTTCTGCCACCAGCTCTAAGACGCTTTGCTCCCGAGGCGTGAAATCTAGCTTAATGGGTGCTGGGGTTTGGGGAATGGCTCCCCGCTGGGTTAAGAGGGCTTTGATTTCGGCAATTTGTCGAGCCATGTCGGCAATGTCAGGCATGTCGCCTTCTGCCGTGGTGCTGGTTGTTGTCCGACGGGTGAGCAAGTTCTCGACGATCGCCACCAGTTCATCAGGGTCAAAGGGTTTAGGCAAATAGGCATCACAGCCGGCCTGGTAGCCCTGGATGCGATCGCTGGTCATGCCGCGGGCGGTGAGAAAGACCACCGGCAGGGTTTGAAAGCGTGGATCCTCCCGCAATTGCTTGAGAAACTGATAGCCATCCACCTGGGGCATCATCACATCGGTGATGATCAAATCAGGAGATAGATGTTGCAGCATGGCCCAGCCGTCGCTGGCGTTGCTGGCTGTATGGACGGTGAATCCACTGTCTTCTAAATAGGCCTGCACGGCTTCTCGCAGACCCGGTTCATCATCGACTAACAGCAATTGTTGATGGTCACCCACGCCAGATGTCTCCCCAGTTAATTCAGGATGGTTACTTGGACTTGGCTGCTCTAGCAAGAGAGGTCTCCATGGCTAGAGTCCTGTGGCCTTACTCGGCAGCAACGGTCAGGTTCTCAGCGCCGGACATAATCTCGGCAGATTCTAGGCGATCGCCCTGTTGGATTTGATCGACGACCTCCATGCCCTCCGTGACGTAGCCGAAGACGGCGTAGCTACCATCCAGGAAGTTGACATCTCCCAAGGTGATATAAAACTGAGCCGAAGCCGAATCAGCAAACTGCGATCGCGCCATGGCAACAGCACCCCGGCGGTGGGTCAGGGTCGGTTCAACGGTCACGCCTGCTTCAGGAAAGGTGCGACTATAGAGCGGCTCGTTGGCGTTGCTGGGCTGAATTTCTAGAGGAATGTAGCGGGCTTGCCCACTTTGAGGATCTACAAAGCTACCGGTGCCAAAGGTGGCTGGGTTGGCATTGGGATCCCGGCTTTGGGGATCGCCGCCTTGCACCACAAACGGCTCAGGTTCACGCACCACTCGGTGAAATACCGTATTGTCATAAACGCCGCGCTGGACGAGATCCACGAAGTTGCCTGCGGTCACTGGCGCATGGACGCCGTCTACCTGAATCACGATCGACTCGCCATTCACCCGCAGTACCACCGTGGCTTCCCCGTTCAGTTGGGGAAGGCTGGCAAAGGCATCCGAGGGAGCCGGGGTATCCACGATCGCTTCTTCCGTGGCAGTTGGCGTTGATTCTGAGGGGGCCGCCCCTGTAACATCGCCATCGCTTGAACTACAGCTTGTGATCAGCACTAGGCAAGCGATCGCCAGGGTCAACACATACTTACGCATTCTTCAATCGTCCTTCAGTCTTGACTTGGAGCAATACCCATCGTGAGTGTCGATGGTGAGTATCGTCTGTCGATACTCTTTTATAGTCCTTCTAAGGGAACACCCAGAAACCGGGCTAACTCAGCTCCTTGGTTTTCCAGGTCACTCAAGGGTAGCGGTTGGCCTACTCGGGTTAAAGGCGTTTCTCCCTTGCCTTTAACAGCCAAGTAGATAGCTCGTTGGGGGCTGAGTCCATCGCGAATATCAACGCGAATAGACTGGATATCCTCTAGGGGATAGGTGAGTTCAATCCGGCGATTTTTGCCCGGAAAGCCATTGCGGAAAATCGTCACCTGGTTGGTTTCGCGGTTAAATTCGTTGTAACCGCCCCCTACATCCAGCAAAATGACACCCCACAGGTAGCTCGACAGCATCAGGGCTGCGACGCCATAAAACCCCATAGCAATTCCCTGGGGCACGAAAATGAGCTCCGTGGGATTGGAAAAGGGAATGAAATTGATTTTGAAGTAGCTGGAAAGGCTGGCCAAGAAGAAGCCAACGCCTCCAATCAAAACCACCGTAGCCCACCAGTAGTTACTAAAGCGGCGGGATCCTAAAACCGATTGGCGTAAAATGCGATCGCGTTGAGGTTTCGATGCAGCAGGCGCAGTCATAATCAATTCTCATCTAAATCATTGATAACAGTCTTGGGTTGCTGGCTCAACCCTGAGGGTCTAAAGCCAGAGGCGTGAAAACCCTACCCGTTGCCAACCCCATCTCCCCGTCTTACTCCTAGGACTCAAAGCGGACTCTACCACCCTGGAACTGTTGTCCAGATGAAGGGTCTCTAGCTACGTCTGCTTGGGCAGTACAGCCGTTGGTCAACCTGAAGACGATGGGAACAATGGACGGCCCTGTTACTAGTCTACGGGAATTAGAGGGCTTCCGATGGCCTGCGATCGCTCCCGGTGGATTTGGAATGCTGCTGCTCAAACTGTCGATCCGGCCTCGTCCCGTTTTAGGGCATGATGGGTGATGTTGGACGATTCAATAGAGAGATCGGCATTCTGGGCTTTACGTATCGGATTGTAAAAATTGTGAGATCTCCCTATCATATAAAAACGTTAAGTTCTGCCCTTAGGTCAGCTAAGTCCGAATGTCTCATTGCAGGGATCCGTTTGATGGGTCAGGCAAGACCACGCTCTCGTTCCGAGAGATGAACTACATTCCTAGCCTTGCAGTTCGGGTACGGGCTGATGTCGAGGGTTTTGGCGCAATATTAACGAGGATATGAAATGACCATAGCAATGGGACGTGCGCAAGCCCAGCGAGGATGGTTCGACGTCCTTGATGACTGGCTGAAGCGCGATAGATTTGTCTTCATCGGATGGTCTGGTTTGCTGCTATTCCCCTGCGCCTACATGG